>JAFSYV010000054.1 GCA_017443585.1 Lentisphaeria bacterium
ATCTTCAAGGGCAGGGCCTTGTCCAGATTTTTGCCGTAGAAGCACTCGACGCCGTTGACCTTGAAGGAAATGATCCGGGCTCCCAGTTCGAGGAGCGTGAACTCCACGAGACCGTTGGAAATGCGCCAGCCGAAGTTCCCGTAAAGCTTCACGGGAGTGATCTTCAGCCTGGATCTGGGAGAAAGGGCGGCTTTGCCGAATTGCTCAGCCAGATCGAGATAGTATCCCGCCCGGCCGTAGAGCTGATTGTCGAACATCCATTTGGCCTGTTCGTTCACCGCCTTGACCAGCGGTTTCGCCTTGGGATCCACCGCGCCGAGGCGGCTCTTGAGGAGCTCCCTTTCGGCAGCGGCCAGAAGTTCGGCGCATTTGGCCCGGTCGGCGGCGGTGTAGGAGCCTGAAGCGCTCTTTTTCAGGAATCCGCGATAAGGCGCGGTGTCGAGTTTCTTCCCTTCGAGCTGTTTTGAAACCGTTTCCAGCTTGGCCAGATTGGGGTCGCGCTTCAACGTGAAGACCATGGCGAAAGTCTTGGACTTTCCCTTTTCCGTGATTTTGACGGGGATCACGTTGATCCCGAATTTCGTCAGCGCGACTTTGCGGACGAGAGGCTTCCCGGCGGTGAGAGTCCCCGCCTTGACGCCGCCGATCTCCACGGCGGCCCCGGCAGGTCCCCGGACCTGGATCTCCACGTCCGAAAGTTCCGTGGCGGCATGGCAGGAGGGCGTTCCCGTGACCAGCGCGACGGGGGCCCGGTCGAAATTCTCGATCTCGTCGCCGATGCGGTCCCGGACTTTGTAGAGCAGTTCGGAATCGTTGGTGAAGCCGAAGGGCAGTTCGGGGATCAGGTCCCCGATGCGGGAAAGAACGTATTTCATGCCCATGCCGGGGAACGACTTTTCCACCTTCTCCCGGAGGAGGAAGAGATAGTCGGCATCGTCGACGGCTTCACGGATCAGCGCCAGGCGGAGCGTGGGCACCAGGTGTCCGTTCTTTTTGTAGACGGGGAAGATGGTGGTGCCTTCGGCGCCGGAGCGGTGGCACTGGTCCAGCTCGGTCCACGGATTCGCGCCCTTGGTGGCGACGGCGGTGGTGTTCCACTTCAATCCCCCCTCACCGCCGTTGGCGAAGATCTGCCAGGCGAAAAGGCGGTTCTTGATGTAGTTCCGGTGGTCCAGGGGCTGGGTCCAGTTGTAGTACCAGTTTTCCCGGCCCTTTTCCAGTTCGGGGTTCACGTTGCCGGGACCGAAGGGGATGCAGTGGACGGTGATGTTTTTCAGTTCCGGGTCGATCCGGTGGGGCACGAAGAAGCGGAAATCGGGGGCCTCCTTCAGGACCGCGCCGGTGAATTCGTTGAGCAGCTTATAGGCCTTCGCCGAGGGTTCGTCGTAGATGTAGCAGTAATACTTCGCTCCGGGAGGGGCCACCTTGAGCCAGTGTTCGTGGAACTGCCTCGCGAAATCACCGGCCAGCTGTTTGGCTTCGGGCGTGGCGATGCCGTGATTGAAAACACGCGGACCTTTCTTGCCGCCGAACCAGCGGCCGTTGTCGCCCAGCATCCTCAGACAGGGCGTGCAGAAGCTGCGCTGTCCCCGGTCGTAGAGGTCTTTGAGCCCGGCGTCGAATTCGCTCCAGTCGGTGACGGTCAAGCGGCCGTTTTTGATCTCATACTTCGGCGCAGGCGGGTCGATGCACTGGTTGCCGCTGATCCGGTGATCCTTGTAGATCTTCAGGAAATCCTCCCGGACCGTCTGATATCCCCGTGAATCCTTGTAGACCTTCGAGGTCACTCCCGGAGCGCCGTAGAAGAAGGCGCGCAGGAATGGGACTTCGGGAAGTTCGAAGTTCCGTACCTTCAATTCGACGGGAACCGTCGCCAGTACCTGGGCTCCGGCCTTGAGCGTGACCGTGCCCTTGTACAAGCCGGGCCGGGTCCCCTTGGGGGCGAAGATGCGGATGAAGAAAACCGTGTTCTTCCCCGCGGGGGCCGTCGCTGAAGTTTCATCGGTGATGGGGTCCGCCAGCTCCCCTTTCAAAGTGGGGTTGTCGGGGTTCTTCATGACGGCGAAGCGGAAGATGCCGAAGCTGTGGGCGGCCGCGGGAATGACTCCCGCGTTCCCCTTGAAATCGGAAAACTTGACCGTCAGATCCATCAGCTCCCGTTTCGGGAAAACCGCCAGCTGGAAGGGCTCCATTTCATTGGCGGCGGCGGTGAGTTTGACTGCATCGGCTTTCTTCAGCCCGGCGGGCACGGCGCCTACGTCGATCCGGCGGTAGCAGGACTGTTTCCAGACCGTCACGTCATCGCTTTCTTTGATCAGCGCCGTGTTTTCATCGACGACCCGGCTCTTCTCTTCTTCGGACTCGGTGATCTTCACGTCGTCCAGATAGACTTTGTAGGGCCCTCCGCCGATCCAGATGGTGAGGCTGATGACGTCGGCCTCCGGCGGCGGAAAGAAGACGACCTTCACCTGCTGCCACTTCCCCGGCTCGGCGCTGCCTCCGGGGAAAAGGTGGCGGAGCGTCTTGCCTTTCGAATTAAAGGTCACCCGGCCCGAGACGCTGAACTTTTCCGCCGGTTTTTCGGCGATGAAGTAGCGCCAGCTGAATTCGTACCTCTTGCCCGGCGTGACCTTGAGGTTGTACAGATTGATGGAATGGAGCCCCTTGACCGTAGACTCCAGCAGAAGCGACTGTTTGCCCGAAAAGGCCTTCTCGTTCTGCAGTCTCTCGGTTATCGTCCCCGGCTTCGGAGCCTTGTGGGTCCCGTCCGACTTGTCAAACCGTTTGATGTGCAGGGGTTTGATGGACTTCCCTTCGAAATCTCCGGCAGGATAGAATTCCTTTGCCGCGAGGAACGCGAAGGGCAGAAGGGCCGTCATCAGCAGATTTTTCATTTTCATTTTCAGATCTCCCTTGTATTTTGAAAGAATGTTTTCGTCTTCACTTCCGCGTTTTTCCGGTGAGGGACATGGAAAAACTCACCGATTGCCCCGGTTCGATGTAAAAGGGCGTATTGCCGGGGATCCCCGGCTTGTTCCCGTAGAAGGAACGGAAAATCTCAAGGGTGTAGAGCTTGTGCTTTCCGTTGTGGTCCCCCTTGGAATTGAACCACAGATAGGCATATTTGACGGAATCGTCGAACTTCCACGTGAATCCCGCTTTTTTCTCCGCGTTGAAGCTCCCGAGCCGGGATTCAGTGAGCGGCACGGAACGCTCCTCGTAGAAAACGGGGTTCTTCGCATCGAAGAGCGTGGCCTTGAGCGGCTTTTTCGTCGGCACTTCGATGGCGTCGCCCTGGGAATCATCCCCGATCCGGGGGCTCAGGCGGCCCCGCCAGTCGAACTGGTAGGAACTCGGGTCGTCGGACTTGAACTCCGTGGGGAAGACGTTGGAAACGGTGTAGTCGATCTTCAGTTCCGGTTTGCCGGGCACGACGCTCATGATGCGGGAGATCCTGAACATGCCGCCCTTCATGAGCATGGAGGCCTCGAGGGCGATGCGCCGGTCGGAGATCTCTTTGACCGAAATATCCCAGTCGACGGCGGATTCAGGCAGGACTTCGCGTCCCGCGTCCTCGTAGCCGCCCAGGGCGGGGAGGTCGAAGTGGGTGAGTTTTTCGTGAAGCTGCCCCGCCCGGATCTTCAACGGCAGAGCCTTGCCCAGTTCGCCGGGCCTGAAGCACTCCGTGCCGCCGACCTTGAAGGAAATGATCCGGCCCCCCAGTTCGAGGAGCGTGAACTCGACGAGACCGTTGGAAATGCGCCAGCCAAGGTTTCCGGAAAGGAGCACCGGGGCGATGGTCAGTTTCGATTTCGGGGGGAGTTTCGCCCCGGCGAACTCTCCCGCCAGATCCAGATAGTACTCCGCCCGTGCGTAGAGTTGATTTTCGAACATCAGTTTCGCCCGATCGTACAGGGCGGAAACAAGCGGAGGCGCTTTCCTGTTCAGCTCCGCAAGCCGGTGTGCCAGCAGGTCGCGACCGGCCTCTTCGATCAGTTTTGCGCAGCGGGCCCGGTCGGCGGCGGTATAGGCGCCCGAGGCGCTTTTTTTCAGGAAGGCGCGGTATCCGGTGTTGTCCAGTTTCCGCGTTTCCCGCTGTTTGACAAGTATTTCGAGTTTTTTCAGATTGGGGTCGCGCTTCAAGGTGAAGACCATGTCGAAAGACTTGGTCCTGCCTTTTTCCGTGATTTTGACGGGGATCGCGTTCTTCCCGAATCTGGTCAGCGTGACTTTGCGGGTGAAAACTTTTCCTTCGAGGGTCCCCGCTTTGACGCCGCCGATCTCCACGGCGGCTCCGGCGGGCCCCCGGACCTGGATCTCCACCTCCGAAAGTTCCGTTGCGGCGTAACAGGAAGGAGTGCTCGTGACCAGCACCACGGGGGCCCGGTCGAAGTTCTCGAGTTCGCCGCCGATCCGGTCCCGGACCTTGTAGAGCAGTTCGGCGTCGTTGGTGAAGCCGAAGGGTAGTTCCGGGATCACATCCCTGATCCGCGAAAGGAGATACTTCATTCCCTGACCGGGGAATTTCGATTCCACCTTGTCCCGGAGCATGAGCAGATAGTCCGCGTCGTCGACGGCTTCACGCACCTGTGCCAGCCGGAGCGTGGGCACCAGGGGCCCTCCCTTCTTTTCCGCGGGGAAGATGGTGGTGGCTTCGCCGTTGCCGTGGCACTTTTCCAGGTCGGTCCAGGGGCTGACTCCTGTTGCGGGGACCGAGGCGGTGTCCCACTTCAGCGCGCCCCGGCCGCCGTTGGCGACGACCTGCCAGGCGTAGAGGCGGTTCTTGATGTAGTTCCGGTGGTCCAGGGGCTGGGTCCAGTTGTAGTACCAGTACTCCTTCTCTTTTCTCTCCAGTTCGGGTTTCACGTTGCCGGGGCTGAAGGGGACGCAGAAGACGCTGACGTTGCGGATCCCGGGATCCACGCAATGGGTCACGAAGAAGCGGAATTCCGGGGCGCGCTTCATGACTTCGTCGGTGAATTCGTTGAGCTTCGCATAGGCGGAAGCGGGGACTTCGTCGTAGATGTAGGAATAGTACTGCGCCCCCGGAGGCGCGGTCGCGAGCCAGTGTTCATGGAACTGCCGCGCATAGTCTCCGGCAAGCTCTCTGCCTTCCTTCGAAAAGAGGCTCTTCCCGAAGATCTTCGGGCCCGCCTTGCCGCCGAACCAGCCGCCGTTGGCGCCCTTGAGACGCATGAAGGGGACGGGGAAACTCCGCATCCCGGCGGCGTAAAGTTCCTTCACTCCGGCGTCGAATTTGCTCCAGTCGGTGACGACGAGCCGGCCGTCTTTGATCTCATACCTCGGATCGGGGGGCGCCATGCACTGATTGCCGGAGATCCGGTGCTCCCCGTAGATCTTGAGCAGATCCGCCCGGACCGCCTGCGAGCCCCGGGAGTCCTTGTACCTCATGGCGGTCATTCCGGGTGCACCGTAGAAAAAGGCGGCGAGTTTCGGGGCGTCAGGCAAGGTAAAGTTCCGCACGGTGAGTTCAACGGGGACCGCCGCGAGGACTTTGCCGCCCGCTTTCAGCGTGACCACACCCTTGTAAAGTCCGGGCTTCGTCCCTGCGGGGGCGAAGATGCGGATGAAGAAAACCGTGTTCCTGCCTGCCGGGGCGATGGTCGATTTTTCATCGACCACGGGATCGGCGATCTCGCCCTTCAAGGTGGGGTTGTTGGGGTTGCGCATGGGAACATAACGCAGCACGCCGAAACTCTGGGCCGTCGCGGGGATGACGCCCGCTTGCCCCTTGAGATCAGAAAACGAGACGGTCACATCCTTGAGCTCCTGTTTGGGGAAGAGCGCGAGCTGGAAAGGCTCCATTTCGTTGGCGGCGGCGGTGAGCTTCACCGCATCGGCTTTTTTGAGACCCTTCGGGACGGAAAAAGCATCGATCCGGCGGTAGCAGGACTGCTTCCAGACCGTAAACGTCCCGTCACTTTTGAGCAGGAACGTGTTGCTGTCCGCCACGGGACTTTTTTCCTCGTCGAATTCGGTGATCCTGAGGTCGTCGAGGTAGACCTTGTAGGTCCCGTTGCCTACCCAGACGGTGAGGCTGAAGGAATCGGCGCCCGTGCGGGGATAGAAGAGCACCTTGACCTGGTGCCATTTGCCGGGGGTGTTGTCGCCTCCGGGAAACATGGGCCGGAGCGCTTTGTTGCCGTTCCAGAAGATGATCCGGCCGGAAACGCCGAATTTTTCCCCGGCACTCTCGGCGATGAAGTAGCGCCAGCTGAATTCGTACTTCTTGCCGGGCGTCACTTTGATCTTGTGCAGATTGAGGGAGTGGCCGCCCTTGACCGTGGACTCCAGCAGAAGCGACTGTTTGCCGGAAAACGCCTTTTCGTTCTGGATCCGCTCCGTCACCGTGCCTTTTTGCGGGATTTTCCGTTTGCCGCTCGAGTGATCGGACCTCATGATGTGCAGAGGTTTCGTACTGTTCCCCTCGAAGTCCCCCGCGGGATAGAGCTCCTTTGCGGGGAGAAGAGCGAAAGGCAGAAACAGGGTCAGGAGTGGCAGCAGTTTTGTTTTCATAAGGGACATCCTTTCAGGCGTTTTTGGGGGTGCCGCGAAGCAGAAAGAGGGCGCCGGGGATCCTGCATCCCTCTCCCCGGAGCGGGCGTTGCCGGTATTTTTCCGGGCGGCAGGGCTCCGGAAATTTTCGTTCCGCCCGGCATCACCAGTCGTTTTTGGTGCTGCTCGAGGGGACGGGGATCCAGAAAGTGGCGTTGGTCCTCGGTATCCGGCCCTCGGAAATGGTGATCACATTGCCGGCGACGGCAAAGCAGTTGGTGGTCCGGGAGGGATGCGGAAAGGAGACCCGCTGGGGCGTGTATGAGTAGAAACTGTAGTTGACCTGATTTTCCTTGAGCCCTTCGATGATGACCATGTTGCGGTTCGGGTAACGGACGCTCGAAAGGGAGAAGGCGCTCCACGCGTGGTTGGAGTTCAATGCGACGAACCAGAGGTTCCAGAGAGAAGTGTCGGGGGCGGTCTCGGTCTTCTGCCGTTCCGGACAGGCGTAACGGCTCACGAAGGGGTTGTTCTTCCACGGTCTGGTCCAGCTGGCGAGAGTCCCCCCGGGGACATCTATTCCCATGTAGGGCGCCAGCATGCCGTGGTCGCCGCCCGGCTTGCCGGTGTGGTTCACGCCCTCGCCGCCCCAGTAGCCGGTGCTCTTGGAGCTGACGCCGCCGTTCCAGTAGGGCATGTTCATGTTCTTGTTGTCCTCGGTGTACTGGCCGTAGGCCTTGCCGAAGGTGCTGAAATTGTTGATGCATGCGGCGTATTTGCCCCGGCGCCGGGCCTGGGACAAGGCGGGAAGCAGCATCCCGGCCAGAATGGCGATGATGGCGATGACCACCAGGAGTTCGATCAGAGTGAATCTTCCGGTCCGGCGGTTTTTTTTGCATGATGAAGTTTTCATAAGGCAATCTCCTTGGAAGAAATCAGCGGAATTTCACATCCGCACTCCAAACGTCGAAGATGGTGTTCCAGTGTTTCTTGGCCATGGTGGAAGAGTATCCGTAGGACTTCCAGATGCAGTGGCCGTCGAACATGAGGATGTTGATGCCCTCGTTATGACGTTTCGAGTAGCTGTTGTTCGTGTTCCAGAAACAGATGTCGTTGCCGTTGATGTCGTTGATGAAGGCTTTCGTGCCCGGCAGGGGGACCTGGGTGACCTTGCCGATCCGGATATACCCCGTGGCGTTTGGGGCTCTGTGTGCAACGTTCGCGTTTATGCAGTAATAGTTGTACCTGTTGCCGGAGGTGTGGGCTTCCTCGGTCACGCAGCGGATGACCTTGTCCCTGTCCGCGGCCTTTTTGAAACTGTCGGCATTTTTCCTTTCGAAGCCCATATATTCCCCCAGCAGGATGAACCAGGCGGGGAACCACTTCGTGGCGTAGTAGGGATAACTCGTCGTCGTCTCGGCCATGGGGATGTAGTCGTTGTTGTCGGTGTTGTACTGGCTGTGATAGTTGCCCAAGGTCTTCAGATGGTTGGTGCACTTGATGGTCTTGGCCCGTTCCCGCGCCTGCTGCAGGGCGGGCAGCAGCATGGAGGCCAGGATGGCGATGATGGCGATGACCACCAGAAGCTCGATGAGGGTGAATTTTGCGGTGCGCGAAGCGCCGCTGCCGGATACGGTTTTCACGGGGAACGTTCCTTTCCTTTCTTTGACGTTTCACATCGGAACCGGAGAATTTGCCTATACTTCTTTTTAATATACCATGCCCCCCCGCGAAATGTCAAGTATCCCGACAAAAAATACCGATGATAAGAAATTTCCGGAAGCCCCGGCAAAAAGGAAAAAAACGGTACCCCCGCAGCCCGTTTCCGAGGCTTGAGGACTGCGCACCAGGCCTCTCTATCCGTGCGAGTGTGGTGAAGGAGGAGAGAAGAGGTCGGACGTTGTTCCCGCCAAGTTCCGTACGGGGCGGGGACCGATATCCGCCTCGGCGCAAGCGGCGGATTTTCCGCCGCGGGGACTGTGATAAAATTTCACGGGAATGGCTGGGCGACCATCCACATCAGGCGGCGGAACCAGTCTACCGCATAATTGCCGAAAAGGCCGAAGTTGTTTTCCTCGGTCACGGAGACTCCGGCCATTTCCAGAAGGGTTGTCCCGGCGTCGCCGACGGCCAGTGAACCGCCCAGAAGCACGATCGCCGCCACGATGACGTATTCCATCAGCATGGAACCTTCCGGGCTTTCGATCATCATTTCCCCTTCCCCGGAATTCAGTGTTTTGCGTCGTCTGTTCATTTGACCGCGCGTTCGAAAGCCGCCTTGTATTCCGGGTGTTTTTTCAATTCCTTTTCTTCCAGCTGGTAGGCCAGACTCTCGAAGGAAAGTTCTTCCAGTTTCCTGACGCATTCGGCCAACTGTTCCCCGCCGGGGACCGAATAATATTTCAGCAAAGCCCGGCGCGCCTGGGCCAGCCGCGCCAGCAGACGCCGGCTCATGGGGATCGATTTGCATTTGATGTTCCCTTTTTCAAGGTGGATGTCGAGATGCCGCGAAGAAAGATTTCTGCTGCCTTCCGTATCCGTCGAAAGCAGGATGATTTCCGCCTGTCCGAGATCGTTCGTCCTGACCCGCCAGTAGGAGTCGGACTCGGGCCGCACGATCAGGTATGTATGGGCGAGAGGACGGCGTTTCGTTTCCTTGTAAGCATCGATCCGCGTCCGTTCCACTTTCCGGGGGATCTCCTCCACACGGGTCCGTGATTCGAAGTTCATGCACGGATTCATGCCGTCGAGGGAGAGTTTCAGCACATCCGCCGACCAGGAAAATGGAAACATGCCGAACGACACCGCACTGAAAACATGCGAGACCAGCGCCACCGGGAAAAGGCATATCCCGGAAAGCACTTCGTAGGATTCCCGCCAGCCCTGATAAGGGGTGTAGAGCGAGGAAACCTTCCGCACCTGGTACACCGTCACCTGGATATTTTCCACCTGCTCCACCGTCACCTTGAAAGTGGAGGAATCCGGGATCTCCTTGTCCATGGAAAGGACATACTGCGTACCGAGGACGGTCCGGGTGTTTTCAGGCGTCTCCTTCGTCACATCCTCCAGATGGTTGGCGCACCCCGCGGCGAAAAGAAGTCCCGCCGCCGCCGAAAGCAAAAGTGTTTTCATCTTTTTCTCCTTGTTCAAAACCCGTGTTTTCAAATGAGACGTGCCGGTCTTCAGTCGCCCGTCCGGCAAAACTCTCCGGTGAACCGGCCGTTTTCGTCCGTTCCGGTCTGACGCCACACCCACTCGTCCGCGAGGGCGTACTCGCCGTGATCCAGCGGCAGGACCCGGCTGATCCCCAGGACCTTTCGGCTGCCGTCATCCAGCCGGCCCGTGTGGACCACATATTCCAGCGCCGCCACCACCTGATTGCGGATCGCGTTCAAAGGCAGATCGAAGCCCGCATACATGGCGCAGGTTTCCAGCCGCAGCAGGCTGTCCCGGGCGTTGTTCGCGTGGATCGTCGACATGGAACCGGAATGTCCGGTATTCATCGCCTGGAGCAGGTCCAATGCCTCGCCGCCCCGGATCTCGCCCAGAATGATCCGGTCGGGCCGGAGCCGCAGGGCCGAATGGAGCAGATCGCGGAAGGTGATCTCCCCCTTGCCGTCCTTGTCCGGGCGGCGGGTCTCGAACGGCACCAGGTGAGGCTGGCGCAACTGGAGTTCGCAGGAATCCTCTATGGTCAGGATCCGGTCCGCGGGGTCGATGTAGGAACTCAGCACGTTCAGGATGGAGGTCTTGCCCGACGAGGTCGCGCCGCAGACCAGGATGTTCCTGCGCTTCCGCACGAGGCTTGCCAGATAGTCCAGCATTTCCTGGGAAATGCTCTGCCACTTCACCAGATTTTCCGGCGACAGTGAATCCTGACGGAATTTCCGGATCGACACCACCGTGCCGCAGCGCGCCAGCGGCGGGATCACCACATGGACGCGGGAGCCGTCCGGCAGGCGGGCGTCGAGGCGCGGATACTCGTCGTTCAGCACCCGGCCCACCGACTTGGCGATGTTGTTCGCCGCCGCCTGAAGCGCGGGTTCGCTGGGAAAGGCGGATTCGACCTTGGTCAGATGGCCGCCCTTTTCGATATAGATGTTTCCCGGCCCGTTGATCATGATCTCGCTCACCGCGGGATCGTCAAGCCACGGTTTGACCGGTTCCAGAAACATGGAGAGGTAAGAGATCCCGTTCATGCTTTTCGCCTTCCTTTCTCACAATCCGTTGCAAAATTTCATCTTCATCGATCCCCGCGGGATCGCCCGGCGGCAGAGGGGACACGTGGCTGAAGTCCAGAAGCACAGGCTCCCCGTCCTCCCGGATCCCCAGGTTCGACCGACGCAGATCCCCATGGCGCAGGCCGCGCCGGTGAAGCGCCTCGAGCGCCGTCAGAAATCCCGCCGCCAGATCGGCTCTCTGAGCACACGCGCCCGTCCGGCAGCGGGTTATGATGCTCCACGGCTCTTCTCCTTCGGAAAAGTCGTAAAGTTCCGGAAAAAAACGCTCGCCGGAAAACATTTTCAGGCACTCGAGCTCTTTCCGAAACCGGGCTTCGGCGCCGGGCGCCGGCGCCTTGACCGCACAGGGTCTTCCCCGGAAAAGGCCGCCGTAGACCGTCGAAGTGCTTCCCCGCCCCAGGAAACAGGTAAGCTCCGCCTGATGGAACTGCCCCGGAACGGTCATTCCTTCGCGGTCGCCGGTCCTGCCCGCCAGAACGTCCGCCGTCCAGCGGAACATCCCGCTGCCGCTCAGACGCCCGGTCCGGCCGGGCCACTCCCTCAGCGCCGCCTCAAAACGCTCCGGGACGACGGGGAAACGCCCGCCGGAAAGAAGTTCCGCCATTCTGACGGCTCCGGCATGGTCCCAGTCACGGGGGGTGAGTGCGCCCGCCAGGAGCCGTTCACGGCCTTCCGGCGAAAAGAGCAGCAGAAACCCCAGGGGCAGGACCCCGGAAAAGGTTACGCCCCTTACCTGCCCGGCTTCCAGAAAACGCAGTTCATTTGCCAGCTGCCCGCCGAATTCGGCAAAGGAAACAGCCGGCGATCCCGCCCCCAGGAAGAGGGCCGGACATTTTTCATTCAGTCGGCGGAGTGACAGTGTTTTCTGCATCATTTTCCTTCTCCCAGGGCGCCCTGGCGGAAGCGGCGGCTTCCTCTTCGCGGACATCGGCAGTGACCTTCGGCAGCCGATGGCCCAGCGCCACCACCACGGCGGTGGCGTTGTCGTCGCCGCCGCGGCGCAAAGACTCCTGAACCAGCGCTTCCGCGATCTCCCCCGGAGGCGCACCGGAACTCATCACCTGCTTCAGGCCGCTTTCGCCCAGCTGACGGTATATGCCGTCGGAACACAGCAGATAAAGATCGTCGGCCCGCAGTTCCACATCGCGGTTTTCGATGAAAAAATGACTCCCGCAGCCCGCGGCGTTGGTCAGGACTCCCCGAAGCTGGGCGGCGAGCCGCTCTTCCGGGACCCCCATGGCCGCCGCCACGGTGTGATCCGCGGAAAGCTGTTCCAGCTGTCGCTTCCGCAGGCGGTAGCACCGGCTGTCGCCGGCGTAGAAAAGCATGGCCGCCGAGGGATCGAAGGGGTGGAACAGCAGCGCGACCGCCGTCGCCCCCATGCCGCGCAGATGTTTTTCGGCGGCATAGGACTGGATCTGCGCATTGGCGGCGTAGACGAGGGACGAAGCCGCCGCCAGATTCTTCAGGGGCGTCTGCCCCGCTTTCCGGAGCGCGTCGATGACCATGGCGCTGGCAAGTTCGCCGCCTTCGCCGCCGCCCATGCCGTCGGAAACCGCAAAAAGGCCCGCCGCCGGCATGCAGCACCAGGCGTCCTGATTTTCAGTCCGGACCAGCCCCGTGTGCGTTGCCGCACCGGCCGTGAAATATTTTTTGTCGAAAAGCGTGAAAGCCATCCTCTGTTCACCTCGGATACTTTTTGAAACCCCACATGCGCCGCACCACCGGATCTCCGGGCAGTCCCAGACGCAGGATCGAATCCCGGATCTCGATCTTCTTCTCGTCCGGAGCGGAGTTGTATTCTCTTCCCAGCTTGATCAGCGGCATGCGCATCTGCTTCAGTTCCCGAGTGAAATCCTCCAGTTCGCCCTCTCCCGCCCGTTCTTCGCGCAGGAAGAGCACCATGGCCTTGAGCAGGACCCGTTCCCGTGGGGAGCCGCCTTTGGCCGAAGCAAATCCGGCGGTCAGCTTGTCCCGGCTCGCCAGCACCTCGCCGGTACGCTCATACAGCCTGCCGAGATCTCCCGAAAGCAGGCCGCCGTGCCCCGGCTGTTCCATGAAGGTCCTGAAGGTACGGATCGTCCCCAGAAGCCTGCGGAACTTCACGATCTCCGGAAGGAACCGGCCTTCGGCGCAGACCGCCTGATCGTAGGGGGCGGGCAAGGCGTACATGTATTCGAAAAAGCCCTCGATGCCCAGCAGATGGTCGTATTCCCCGGCGGGCTGTTCCCTGAGGCGCGAGGGCATGCGGCGTTCCAGCGCATCGCAGGCAAGGACCTTTTTCATCACGGCGCCGTTACCGAAGACGAGCACACATGCGGGCAGATCCCCCTCGGCGGAGAGACCGGCTTCACCGAGACTCCGCACCAGAGGCTTCAGATTGGCCGCCATCGCCAGCAGCGCTTCGAAATGCCGTTCCTGATTTTTGCGCAGCGTGGCGATATGGGCGTTGACGGCGCACTGTTCCAGTGTGGGCAGTTCCAGTCTGATCTTTTCAAGACCGGCGAAATCCAGAGCCTGGAGCTGAAGCAGGCCGCGCTTCACCTCCTTCCCCGAACGCTGGAGCATGGCCAGGGGCGTCATGCAGTTTTCGATCCGGATCCGGATGGCGTTTCCCGCATCCTGCTTGAGCTCTTCCAGATCTCTCAGGACAAGGGCCAGATTTTCGGCTTCCGACTCAAGCCTGCCGAGGATCCCCGCCAGTTTGTCGAGGTAGTGGAGATTCCGGTCGATCTGCCGGCGCAGAGTCCCGGCGGCGCTCAACAGTTTTCCGACGTAAGGCGGCGGTGTCCTGCCGAAGAACTGTTCCATGTTCCGTATGTCGTCGGCCGCATTTTTCAGTTCGGCGGGATTTTCCCGGTTCCGGTCATCCCGGAGGGCGGTCTCGGCCCGCAGAAAGGCGTCCAGCAGCTTCTTGGCGGCGAAGGCCTCCTTGCGCATTTCCGGGGCGGTGACGGCATTCCATCCCCAGAGGTTGGGATCGGCCTCGGTTATCATGCCGAGGATGTGCGAAGCCCCCACCCAGTCGCCCGCATTCAGAGTGCTTTTGGCCTTGATCCAGTTGGCGGAGACCTTTTCCCACACCGCGATGGACTGTTCCAGTTCGTTGCAGGCGATCTCGTTGTTTTCCGCTCCGCGGCGGGTCCGGGATTCCCGGAGAAGTTCCCGTGCCTGAGCGAAATGGGCGCCTGCGGCGGCCTGCCGGGCCTGATTCAGGCAGGTGTCCGAAGAGCTTCTCACGCCCAGCAGCAGCCAGTTCAGCGCCAGCACGATGAAGACCGTCACCGCCACCACGCCGAGGCTGTACCAGATGCGGATCCTGGAGTGCTCCACCTTGCCGTCCACGAATTTGAAGTCCACGAAAGAGATGCTGACCACATCGTCATCCACCAGCAGCCGTTCGGTGTTGGCCGAAAGCTTGGTCCCGTTGACGAAAGTGCCGTTTTTGCTGCCCAGGTCCCGGAGCCAGCAGCCGTCGGCCTTGGTGCAGAACTCCGCATGCCGCTGGGAAACGAGCTGTTCGTCGATGAACAGATCGCATCCCGGTGCGGAACCCGCCACGATCCGGGCCTTGTTCAGCCGGACGACCGTCCCCTTCTTCGCAGTGTTCAGATAGACGACCTCGTGGGGCGACGCGGCGACGCTTTTGACCTTTTCCACGAAAAGCGTACAGTTCCCGATGGCGAACTGGTCGCCCGGAGCCAGATTTTTCTCCTGGATCCGGCGGGATTTGTAGAAGATCCCGTTCCGGCTCCCCGTGTCGCGCAGGCAGAACCGCCCCTTGCGCATCAGGATCACGGCGTGGTGCCCGCTGGCCACATTGTCTTCACGCGGGATCACCCAGGTGCAGTCGGAACTCCTGCCGATGGTAAGTGTCTCGACTCGGGAAAGTTCCGCCGTCTCGTGAATGATCCTGCCGTTGAATTCCAGGCGCAGTGCGAGATGCTCCGGAAGCTTCTGCGGCCACAGCCCCAGGAGGCTCGGTCTCCCCCCGCGGGGCGTTTTCTCCTCAGTGCTCACTCCCATATGTTCCTCCTGAGCGTGAAATAGCGCAAATCGTCAGGCGAAGAAAAGACCGTCTTGCACAACTCCATGACCGCATTTTCCTTGTGGCTGTCGCCGGCGAGTTTGGCGGTGTTGTACTGGATCTTCTGCCCGTTGTACCAGACCGTCTGCATGGCACGGAGCCGCCGGAGCTGGGCCAGGGCGTTCCGCTCCGTCGCGTCGTCCCGGTTTCTGCTGCACTCCATGAGGACCCGCTGCAGAAGCAGATAGGTCCGTGCCCATTCGAAAGGAGCCTGCTTAGAAAGATGACGGGAGATATCGTCCATCATGGCTCCGGGGTTGCCGTCGTAACGGTATTCCGGATCCCCTTCCCAGTGACGCTGAAGATAGGCGAGGGAAAATTTCAGGAACGGCGTGTTGGAAATGAAACTCTGCCCCCGCGCCCGTTCCGCCGCCGGGATCTCGGCCAGACGCAGGAAGGCTTCGCTGCCCGTGCGGAAGAAGAGCACTTCGCCGTACCAGGAACTCCCCCCGGCTTCGCGGCGGTACTCCACGCTCAGACAGGGCAGACCGTTTTCCGCGCCGATGAAGAAAACATCCGATATCTGCGAAAGGTTCCACCGCCGGTTGGCGCCCTGAAGCCCGGTCAGCATGCCGGAAAGGACCTCCCGCCGGGACTGCCCCAGAAACGCCGGAGACTGTTTGCGGATGAAATGGATCCTCAGGGGCACGGAGCCGTCCCGCCCGCAGCGGGTAAGGATGGTGATCTGCTGCTTGTCCGCTTTCACTTTCGTCTTTCCCTTGATGTCGGGATAGGCCAGAGAGAAGCCCCCCGCCCGGTGACCTCCCGTCCCGGGATCGGCGAAGGCGCCCAGCTGTCTGCCGCGGGAGTCCACGGGCCAGCTCAAGACAGCTTCCCTTGGCGGAGATTTCAGGGTGTAAAGCACGACGAGGAGCGCCACCGCCCCCAGCGCGGCCAGCACATATTTGAGGGTCTTGCCGGCAGAGCGTTTCCGGTCGGCGTTCCGGAGCGAATTCATCTCTTCCATGCTGGCGAGACGGGTCCGCATGACGTCGGTTTTGAGCACGCCCTCGCGGGATCCCGGAGCTTCTCCGGCGGGACTTTCCCCGTCCTCGGGAAGCGGCGGCGTTCCTCCGAAACAGTCCGTCTTCTCTCCGGCCCCGGACGATGCCGCCTCCAGGGGCGCGGAGGCCGGAGAGGGCGTAGGAGCGGTGGCGCCGGGAACGAAAGTGGGCGCTTCTCCGGCGTCTTCCGAAGGAGGCTGCGGTGCCGCCGGGCCGTTTTCCGCGGCGAAACCGAACTCGATCCTGATGTGCTTGCCCAGATCAAGACGGTCGCCCTCTTTCAATTCCGCTTTTTCGAGCAGGGGGTTTCCGTTGAGCAGCGTACCGTGAGAGCTCAGATTTTCCGCCGTCACACCATCCGGACGGACTTCGAGTTTCAGGTGTTTGCCGGAAATATCCGGCTGAGCGAGGTGGATGTCCGCGGAACGGGAGCGGCCGATCAGATGTTCTCCCGGCACGAGGACGCTTTCCTGAGTTTTTTCCGCGTCCGTGTATATGATGCAGCGTATCATGTGAAATTCCTCCCTGTCAGAACATTCCCGCCATGCCCGAGGACTGGACCCGCAGGTAAATGGGGACGAATATGATTATGAAGACCGCAGGCATGATGAAAAGAGCCATGGGGATCATCATCAGCGAGGGCGCCCGCTGCGCCTTCCGTTCCGCCGCCGCCACCCGGACCCGCCGGATCTCTTCGGCGTTGATCCGCAGAGTATCGGTGATGGAAGCGCCCATTTCGGTCCCCTGGATCACCGCGTTGACCAGACTGCGGAATTCATCGATGCCGAGCCGGGCCGCCATCTCCTTGAGCGCATCGTTCCGGTTGCTTCCCAGCTCCAGCATTTTCAGCGTGATCCCGAACTCCTGCGTCAGGGGCGAAGGGGCGGAACGCTCCACATAGTAGCGGACCGCGGCGGAAAAATCCAATCCCGCCGCCATGGCCGACGAGATCAGGTCGATGGCGAACGGGAGGGCCCGGCGGACGGCATTCTGCCGGGCCTCGGCCAGATTCTGCACCTGGACCACCGGGATCAGCCAGCCGATGAAGGCAAAGGCGAAAAGTCCCGCGAGCACGTAGCCGAACTCCACTTCGATCAGCAGCATGACGGAAATGCCGCACACGCCCAGCAGGATGGCCCAGAGCAGCTGACAGGCGAAAACGTCCCCCGGATCAAGAGGCAGCGCCGCCAGCTTGATGTCGTTGGCGACGGCGGCGCTCTTGCCCCTGAAAAGCTCCCTCATCCCCGACCCGAAGGTGTCCTTGAGCACCTTGATCTCGCCGAAAAACCCCTTGAAGGTGAAAGGCAGGTCGGCATTTGCCCAGGGTGCGTTCAGCTTTCTCGCGCCGAGGAGAAACTTCACGCCCAGCACCAGCTGAAAAACGGCGAGGAAACTCAGTCCTCTGGCCAGCATCGCGTACGCCAGTTGATCCATATCAAAACTTCCTTCTTCTGTTCCTCAGATCTCCACTGAAACGATCTTCCTGATGAAAATGTAGCCTATGGACTCGAGGAGCACCACCGCGCCGATGGCCGCCCAGCCCGGCGGAGTGGTCACCAGAGGCTCCATGAGTCTGCGGTCCAGCAGGTAGAGAATAACGAAAGCCATGAGCGGCGCACAGGCCATGACGATGGATTCGAACCGCCCCTGCGCCGTCAGCGTGCGGATCTTGTCCTCCATGATGGAGCGCTGACGGATCGTTTCGATGATCTTCTCGAGGATATCCGACAGGCTGCCGCCGGTCTGCTGCGAAATGCCCACCGCGGTGACGAAGAGCCTCAGATTGTCGTCCGGCATCCGTTTTTCCAGCCTTTCCAGCGCTTCGGAGAGATCCACGCCCAGCCGGTATTCGTAGAGGGTCATGGAGATCTCTTCCTGCATGACGCCCCCGATGTCCCGGCCGACCACCTCGAGGGCCTGGGGCAGAGCCACTCCGGACCTCATGCCGTTGTTGAGCCCCATGACCACGTCCAGCAGCTTGCTCCTGAAGGCCTCCAGACGTTTTCTGACCTTGTTCCGGTAGTAGAGCAGAGGCAGGAAAAAGGCCGCCGCGCCCGCAAGGAGCATGACGACGGGCACGGCCCACAGCGTGACGCCCCCGACGAGCAGCAGACAGAGCATGATCAGCGCCCCGACCGCGGCGAAGCAGATCTGGATCTTCCGCAGCTTGGGTCCGGAAATGAAATACTCCAGCTGACTCCGGCCGTCCCAGGATCCGGAGCGGCCGGCGGCGCTGTGTTCCAGGTCGGAAAACAGCGTCCGGCAGAGAATGAAACAGATGCCGGAAACCGATCCGAAGATCATCAGCAAAACGAGCCATTTCATAACTTCATCAAGCTCCTTGAACCACCTTTCAGACCCGGGGCACGAAAACGGACATGTCGAGCTTCAGGTCCCCCTTCATCCGGAGTTTTTCCACGAAGGCCGGAATGTTCCCCGTGGGGTAATACTCGCCGATGATCCTGCCGTGCTCGTCGTACCCGGTCTGCTTGAAAACGAAAATGTCGTGCATCAGCACCACATCTTTTTCCCGGCCGGTTATCTCGGAGATCTGAACGATCTTGCGGGAGCCGTCGGGCAGACGGTTCTGCTGGATGATCAGATTCACCGCCGATGCGATCTGCTCGCGGATGGCGGTGACGGGGAAATCGATGCCCGACATGAGCACCATGTTCTCGAGCCGCGAGATCGCGTCCCGCGGCGTGTTGGCGTGGCAGGTGGTGAGGGAGCCGTCATGCCCGGTGTTCATGGCCTGGAGCATGTCCATGGCCTCCGCGCCGCGGCATTCGCCGACGATGATCCGGTCGGGCCTCATGCGCAGTGCGTTGATGACCAGGTCCCGGATCTGGATCCGGCCCTTGCCTTCGATGTTGGCCGGCCGGGATTCGAGGGAGACCAGATTCCGGTGCGACAGCTTCAGTTCCGCCGAGTCCTCGATGGTGATGACCCGTTCATCCGCGGGGATGTATTGGGACAGGACGTTGAGCAGCGTGGTCTTTCCGGACCCGGTGCCGCCGGAAACCAGAATGTTCTGGGCGGCCCGCACCGCTTCGCGGAGAAAGAGGTCGATGCCCGGCGTCATGCTGCCGAAGGCGATCAGGTCTTCGGCGGTGAGCTTCTTTTTGGCGAACTTCCGGATCGTCACCGACGCCCCCTTGAGCGCGAGGGGCGGAATGATGGCGTTCACACGGGAGCCGTCGGGCAGACGGGCGTCCACCATGGGGCTGGCGTCGTCGATGTGACGCCCCAGGGGTTCCACGATCCGCTGGATGATGGTGTGCAAATGCCGCTCGTTGAAGAAGCGGGCGCCCGTTTCATAGATCCGCCCTCCGCTTTCGACGAAGATCAGATCGGGGCCGTTGACCATGATCTCATCGACCTTGTCCGAGCGGAGCAGAGGCGAGATGGGCCCGTAGCCGGTCAGTTCGTCAAGCAAAGCCTCCCGGAGTTTTTCCAGCGGGATGTCCCGGGGCAGTTCGTGGCGGAGCTCCTTCAGGGAAAGGTCCAGCGCGGCGATGAGTTTCTCACGCATCTCCTCGTTGGCGATCTGTTTGGTGGCGATCTCCTGAAGATTGAGCTTGCCCAGAACGTAGTTGTGGATGCGGTTTTTCAGCGCCATGAGCTCATCGGTGTAGAGCAGATCGGTCCCGTCGAAGTCGAAGGTGCGTGAGGTCTGCTTTTCACCGGACTCGGGCGGAGCCGGGGCCGGGGCGGCCGGGCGGACCGCGGCGGCCAGACGGAGCCGGAAAGGACCGATGGAGATCGTGTCCCCCCGGCCGAACTCGGTGGCGGAACGGATGGGACCGTTCTGGTTGGAAGTGCCGATGGCGCTCCCCAGGTCGGCGATGAAATAGGTTTCCGGTCCGCCGAAGATCCTGGCATGTTTGCGCGAAACGGAACTTTCGGACAGCGTAATGTCGCAGTTCTCGGAGCGGCCCAAGAGCCATTCCCCCTCGCTGCTGCCCAGATCGATGTGCTTCACACTCCCGTCGGCGGCGGTTATCTGCAGAAACATGTCGGCGCCTCACATTCCCTGGATTTTTCAGAACCAGCGCTGCCAGAAGCTCTTCTTCTCATCGGCTTCCTTTGTCCGCTGTTCGTTGCTTTTCCGGGATTCTTCGAGAGTGTTGGCGGTTTCCGCCGACGGCGGCATCTTCAGGGGCGGGGTCCGCCCGGCCACCTGCGGATAGACCAGCAGCAGCACTTGACTGTCGTTGAAAGCGTTGGTTTTTTCGGCGCAGACCCAGTTCAGGACCGGGATCTTCCGCAGGAAGGGGATCCCCGAGGGCCCGGAGCTCTCTTCGATCATGTCGCGCATGCCGCCCAGAGCCACGGTCTCGCCCAGCTTCGCCACGATGGTGGTGTTGACGCGGCTCTGTTTGATGTCGTAGTCGTTGTTTTCCTGAAGAGAGGGGGTGCTGATCTCGATCTGCAGATCCAGTTTCACCCGGTCGTTGCCGATGAGGCCGCCCCGGACCCGCATGATGAAACCGTACTTCACGTCGTTCAGCGTACCGGTCCCCCCGGAACCGCCGTAGACCCGGACCTTGAGCGTGCCGCCCTCGTGGATCTCCTTGAACTCGTTGGAGCTGTTGCTCATGAAGCTCAGGTGGCCCGCCCGGTGGAACCGGCGGCAGCCGCTTTCAGCCATGAGGTTCAGGAGCGTGGACATGTCGGCACTCAGATTGTAGCTCTGATTGGTGGCTCCCTTGAAGATGGTGGAAAAACTGAAGCCCTGAGCCACGCGGATCCCGTTCTTCACCAGATTGGCGCCCACGGCGCTGGTGTCGGCCTGCTTGACTCCCACGAAGACCGCGCCCACGTCCAGCAGAGTGGGCTTGACGACCACCTTGCTGATGAAGCGGACCGGTTTGCTTTTGTCCTTGCCGTCGAAAGAGATCCAGTCCTGCGTGGAGATCAGCTGGTTGATGGTGTCCAGATCCTCCCGGCAGTAGACCGATCCCCGGAGGATCAGTGTGTTCTTCTCGTTCTGGAGCGACAAAGTCCCGGGAGAAAGATCGGTGACGTCCGAAACCACCTTGAATCCGGATTTTTCGAAGAGTTTCTTCAGCGAAAGCATGATCTCCGGCGCGGGACGGAAGACGGTGAGGTTGGTGACGGCCGCCCCGTAAGAGGGCAGGACCTTGAGCAGCGTTTCCCATCCGTCGACGCTGGAAACCTCGCCCTTGAGCACCACCTTGTTGCCGTTTATGCTGATCTCCACTTCGGGAACGCTGTCCAGATCCTTGCGCAGGGAGTTGAAGGTCTCGCGCACATTGTCGCTGACCGTCACCGTGTAGAGCTTGGCCATGGAGCCCGACGTGACATGCAGATCCGATTTGCCCACGGCAAGCCCCGTGACCCGGATCTGATCGTTGGCGATGGGTTCGGCGGAAATGACATTCCTGTCGGTGATGCTGATGTCGGCGGCCCGGAACCCGGGCACGAGGATGACGATCCCCTTCAGAGGAACGGAGATCTTTTCGCTTTCGGCGGCTCCCAGAGTAGTCAGGACAGCACCGGTCAGCACCAGCAGTACGAAGATTTTTTTCAACATGGTATTTCCCTCCTGTTTCGAGTTTTCATTTTCTGGGCGTCTTGGGAATGCTCACGACTTCGAGGTCGTTGATCATCGAACTGAACGTTTCAGGCGTGACCATGCCGGCGTCCATCCGGTTCAGCGCGGTGGGGTCGTTGGTACGGCGGAGCACCGGAGTAAGTTCCGCCACCCGCGAGGCGGCGATGAGGGCCTGGGCCTGCTGGGGCGGCAGCAGCACGATGATGACGCCGTCCATGTTCTGATCCCGTTTTTCCGAAGGGATCTCCAGCACCCGGACCTTGGGGAAGAGGACCATGGTCACATCCTTCTTTGCGGCGGGGACTCCGGAGCCCCCCTTGAAATCCAGCTTGAATGTCCCCACGATGGCCACCTCGTCCCCGCTCTGGAGCAGAGACGCCATGGCCTTGTCGGCGATCTGGATGGCCACGGCCCATTCGCCCTCGCCCACCACGTTGCTCATGCCCTGAGCCAGTCCCACATCCTGGATGAAGATGTAGTTGCCCTTGCGCACGGGCTGTTTCAGTTTCTGTCCGATGATCATGGACGAACGGCTCCACTTGATGGCCTGGGCGGGAACGGCGTAGAGCGGGACCTCCTTGGGCATGAAGAACCCCTCGGCGATGACTTCACCGGCGGCCAGGTCGCGGGTGGCGGCCACGATCTTGACCTTTTCCTCCGCCTGGGCGGTGTTGGTCGAAATGATCTTGTTCACGGCGAATACCGCCGCGAGGCCCAGCAGGACCGCCAGGATCAGGGGGATGGAATTTTTCATCGTTCGTTCCTTTCTTTATTCGAAGTCATTCTTTGATCTCCTCCAAGGCTTTGCCGCGGAGCCGGGCGTTTTCGTGGCCCTGGGCGGCGGCCTTTTCGTACCAGTGTTTGGCCTGTCCCACGCCGATGGGAACGCCGATGCCGTTTTCACAGCAGTAGCCCAGCTGGAACTGGGCCTCGGCCAGGCCGGCTTCGGCGGCGGCAGTCATGTACCGGATCATCCGCGGATGATCCACGGGTTCTCCGCCTTCGCCGTTCTTGTAGACCAGACTCAGGCGGTAGAGCGCATCGGGGTCTTTGCCGTCGGCGGCTTTCTTGTACCACTCCACCGCCTTGACCATATCCTGCTTGAGGCCGCCCCGGCCTTTTTCGTAAAAGAGGCCCATCCGGTACTGGGAGCGGCAGTTGTTGAAGGGGGCTCCGGCTCCTTTCCGGTAAAAGGACAACGCGTCGCTGTCGCTGGCGAACCAGCGCCCTTTGCCCTCTTCGGCCAGAACCCCCAGCAGATGGAAGGCTTCGGGATGTTCGAGTTTTGCCGCCGCCTCGAGTTTTGCCGCCGCCTCTTTGAAGCGCCCCGCTTTGATCAGAGTCCGGGCCTCGGCGACCTCCTTTTCTCCCGGCAGGACCGCTTTCTCCTTCGGCACCAGGACGATCTTGCGGAAGGACTCCGGCAGAAGTTCGGGAATGTCGAGCGTCTGTTCCTCTCCGCCGTTCCCGACGCGCCACTTCACCGTTATCTTCCGGAAAGGCTGAAAAGCGAGCCGTTGCCGCAGGGGCTCCCAGATGCCGGCCAGATTGATGAAGACCTCTCCTTCGACGGCCGTCTCGAACTCGACGACGGCGTCTTTTTCGGTCAGGTAAAATTCAACGGCGCACCGCCTCTGATCCGGCTTCGGAACGATCTTCTGTTCCTGGGGGACGATGCCCCTGCCGCGCAGAGACAAGGTGTGGGGCCGCCGGGAGATTTCGATCCGGTGCGGGAATTGAGTCACCTTTTGCCAGACACCGGTATCGACGCGCAGTTCGACGCCCTCCTGACGGAGGTAGGCCAGCAGTTTCGTGCTGCCGTAAAAGGCCGCGGTGCAAAGGAGCGTTTCCTGCCTGAGCACGATCTTGACGCCGGTGATGGTCCGGCTCCGGGAAATGGTGAATTCCCGCTCCGCGCTTTCGAAACCCGGCGCGGAGACCCGAAGCACATACTGTCCCTCGGGAACGCTGAACTTGAGCCGACCGCCCTCGAGCACGGAAGTTTCGGCGACCCGACGCCCCTTTTCGCCCCGCAGGACCACACGGCTCCCCACGGGCGAGATCTCCGCCTGAAAGGCGATCTTTTCCTCAACCTTCCTGACCGGCGGCGCCGGGGGCGCGCTTTTCCGGGGGATGACCGGCGTGGTGACCGCCTTCCCGGCGGGGGGAGCCGTCTTCGGCACGGGAGCAGGCACCTTTACCTGCGCTTTCGGTTCCGGGGCGGGAGCAGGCACTTTTATCTGCGCTTTCGGCTCCGGCGCGGGAGCGGGGGGCGTTTTCTCGGGCGCTTTCACCGCCGCGGGAGCCGGTACTTTCACCGGCGCTTTCAGCTCCGGCGCGGGAACGGGGGACTTTTTCTCAGGCGCTTTCTCCGCCGCGGGAGCCGGAACTTTCTTCGCGGGAGCCTCCGGTTCCGGCGCGAGAACAAGTCCGGCATCGGCGGCCGGAAACTCTTTTTCCCCGCCACGGGCCAGGGCCAGGGGAAGTCCCACCGCCAGCAAAGTGACCGCCGCCAGAAGCAAATAGAAGAAAACGGGCTTCAGGCAGAAAAACTCCACCGTCTCGGCCAGCAGGGGGACCCGGCGCAGAAACCTTTCGAAGCGGAGAAAAAGATGGCGCATGAGCCAGGTGGAAACCGGGTTTCCCGTGGCCGCCGTCGGCGTTCCGGGGGAATAGTCGCCGGTACCGGCGCACTCCAGCAGCTCCCGGATGCTCCGGTGGGGATCCAGATCCGGGGGGACGACGTTCAGCGAGCGGATCTCCCGCAGCAGCGCTTCCGGAGTGGCGGGACGCTGTTTCGCCTCCTTGGCCAGCATCCGCATGACCAGCTTCGCGGTCTGCGGCGAAACCGTTTCGGTCAGGGTCCGGGGATCGGGCACGGGGGAGGCCGCCAGTTTGGCCAGGATGTCATAGGTGCTCTTGCCGGGATAAGGAATGGTCCCGGTGAGCATTTCGAACACGGTGGCCCCCAGACTGTAGATGTCCGCACGAACATCCACGGAATGGGCGTCCATGGCCTGCTCCGGAGCCAGATAGGCCGGTGTCCCCATCATCACATGGGACTTGGTGAGCTGGACGTTTTCCTCGTTGTTCTTGGCGATGCCCAGGTCGGCCAATTTGACTTCGCCCCGGCGGGTAAGCATGATGTTGTCCGGCTTGATGTCCCGGTGGACGATCTTCTGCTGTGCGGCGGCGGTCAACGCCCCGGCGACGGCTTCGGCAATGAGCACGGCGTGGACTTCGCCGAGCTTCGGGATCTTCCGTAGCACGTCCCTGACGGTCCCGCCGTCCACATATTCCATGATGAGCCAGCAGAGCCCCCGTGTGCGGTCCTCGCCCACATCCAGCACGTTGACGATGTTGGGGTTGCTGATGGCGCAGGCAAGCCTCGCCTCCCGTATGAAGCGGTCGACGAATTCCCCGCCCCGGAGATAGAGGGCGCTGGAAAGCACCTTGGCGGCGCGGAACACCCCCAGCGTCTCATGACGGACCAGGTAGACGGAACCCATGCCGCCCTGCCCCAGCTTGCGGACGACGGTGTAGCGGTCGATGTGATCTCCGGGCTGCAGACCGGTCGAGGAGACGATCCCCGCGAAGGAAGACTCCGGAGGCTCCTGCATCAGGATCGTCACGTCGGTTTTCTGCACAGGCGCATCGGCGATGGTGACTTCGGTGACGGGGCCTTCGGGTCCGGACTGTTCTTCGGGACGTTTTTCCTCCGTCCCGGAGCCGGATCCCGGTGCGATGGTAAGTTCTGTCTCGCAAACGGGATCGCGGGGTTCTTCAGAAGGGTCTTTGCCGCTCATGATTTCCGTTTTTCCTCTTTCAGTTCTCCCCAGGCGAACCCGGTGATGCCCGGCCCCTTGCGCCAGAACTGGAGCAGGATCCGCTCCCGGCCCCGGCTCCAGAGCTCCAATGTTTTCCAATTGACCCGGTCCAGCTCCACGATCCTGAGCCGCCGCCAGCCCTGTTTCCGCAGGGCCAGATCGAAACTGCGCCGGGCGGAGCTGTACGAGAGGGCGATCGTCCCGAACTGCCGCCAGGCGCCCGGCAGTTCGCAGACCGCCTCGGGAACCGCTTCACGAGGCAGCACGAGCTCCGCCCCGGCCGGAAAGACCGCCGCTGCCGCGAAAAACAGAAGTGCCGTTTTTACGTTCATCGGTCAGAGACTCCAGTTTTCGAACTGTGAAAGACGGCTGTAGGAACTCGCCGGACCGGCGGAGCCGGGACTGTCGGGGATATCGCTCAGCCCGCCGTCGCGGGTCAGGAAGGGCGTCCTGTATTCGTTCATCCAGGTGCCGGAAAGGATTTGCGGCTTCTTTTCCCGCTCCTGATAATCCCGGCGCATGAGCACCGAATGGGTGGGATCGTTCCCGGTTTCCCGCGCCTTGAAGGAAAGATCGTCCCACTTGTTCTTGTCGAGGCCTTCGCCGCCCAGAAGCTCGATCACGCCCTTGCGGGTGTTCGCGGCCCACGCGGGCAGGTCCATCTTCAATTCCGCCGTTCCCCGGAAGAGCCCGTACCACCCGGCGGAGTCCTGCCGGGAATTGAATTTCGCCAGTTTGGTTTTGTCGGCAAAGGTCCCCTCCTCGAAGAAGGCCCCGGAGATCTCGCTTTTGGCGCTGTCGTCGTCCGCATTTGCCCAGCGGCAGGCACGGTACCAGAGTGCGCAGCGGTCGGCGGCGGTGAGGCGGCTTCGGCCCAGTCCCATTTCGCCGAGGACGAAAATACCGCTGAAAAAGGCGATGAAAAGGGGGGTCGTCAGAAGCGTCTCCATCAGTATGGAGCCGCATTCCGCGCGAAGATCTTTCCGGAAACTCATCTCCTCACTCCCCCTGTCGGTTGACCTTTTCGCCGTGCATGTAATCCGAAAACACGTCGGCCACCACCGCGTCGTCCTTTTCCGCCTGCCGGAACTGCTTGACGCCTTTCTCGAGCTGTTCCTGAGCGTATCCGCTCATGGCGTACGAGACCATGGCGAACTGTCTGGCCACGGCCCTGGAAAAGGCGATGACCATCATCACGGAAGCCGCCGCCAGCATGACGCACAGCAGCACGTATTCCATGGTGACGGCCCCACGGGCATCCGTCAGAAAACGGCGTATTTTTCCGAAAAAACGCATGGCCCCTTCCGGCAAAGCGGCGATTTACCGAGTGAACAGACTGCGATACTGGCGGGCGGTCGTGCCGCCGATATCCATCATCAGGGCGCCGAATTTTTCGATGCTGTGTCCGGCCTGAACCGCCTTCTGCTTGTCGCTGTAGGACATTTTCGAGATGGCGTCGTAGGTGTGCTTGCCCAGTTCATACAGGATCGTGGTGCAGTCGGCCTGATTGGTGAGCCGCCAGCCGAGGAGCTTTTCCGTCATGCCGCCGAAAAGCTCCGCCGTCTCGTAATACTCGGAAGGAATGTACTTTCTCAGGCGCATGGCGAACTCCTTGGCGAACTTCGCCCGGTTGTTCTGAAGCCCCAGCTGGATCAGGTCCCAGCAGATGGAGGCCGCAAGTTCGCAGTTCTCGAGGACGCCGGTCACCTTCTTGAAGGCTTTCATGCCCTTGGGACTCAGCTTCGTCAGATTGTCTTCCAAAGCCTCCTTTCCGGCCTCCCGGATCCTGGCCTTCACCACCTTCTGGAGGAATTCGGCGGCTTCCTGCTTGGTCATCTCGGCGCGCGCGGCCACGGGAAAAAGGAGCGCGGCGCAGATCACGGCAAAAACGATGTTTCTTTTCATTTCCACTCTCTCCTGATATCTTGATTTACTTGGTGTTGCAGACGAATTTTTCGCTGAGGAAGAGACAGACGAAAAAGGGCTTGCCCTGCGGCGGTATCTGGATCAGCACCAGCATTTCGGGCAGCACCCGCGAAGCGAATCCCAGAAGCATTCCCTGCTTCGGGTTCCGGAAATAGAGCACCGGAAGCATCCCCTGCTTCACACGGGCGGGCAAAGCGGAGTAAACTCCGGCGGGGTAAACATCTCCGGCCGGAAAGGCAAAATACCCCTCGAGGGCCTTTTTCTCGCCCTTCCAGAGGAGCAGGGCGATCTCGCCGGCCTTCAGGGCATCGGGCTTGGCTTCGGCTTTGATGAAGCGGCGCAGCAGGGCGAATCTGAGGGCGGCATTGGCGCAGACCTGTTCGGGATCATTCTCCCTGGCAAAGGCGGCCAGCGTGAAGTTTTTGGCCGTTTCGGGGAAACACTTGCGGAACTTGGCCGTCACGGCGGCGGTGTTCTGCATCAGGATCTGATCCAGCCCGCCCTTGACGGGAGCGATGGCCTGAGGATTTTCTCCTTTCTTCAGCGTTTCGCCCCGGAAACGGCCGCCGGTCATGAAGACGAAGTCCTCGATCCGGGGGACCCGCTCCACATTGTCGGTCTGGAACAGGAAAAGATTATCCTGAAGCGGGTTGTAAAAGGCGTAGATGCCGCTTTGCGCGGTCTGAGGCCCCTTGAGCAGCAGCGCGTGGGCGAAAAAGTCTTCGACAAAGGGCGCGGAACCGTCCGATCTCATCAGCGGTCCGAAGGTATCGTTCCAGCGGCGGAAGGCTCCGACGGTCATCCAGTCCTGAAGCGCTTTCCCCGGCAGGGCGGCAACGGCAAGTCTGGCGGCGGCCACCCGCTCAGCGGGAGTCATGACCTGCGCGGCGGACTTCTTCTGTGCCGCGGGAGCGCCGTAGGCTCCGGCGACGCCGAAGAACAGCGTCAGCGCAAGAACACTCAGAATGTGTCTTCTCATTTCATTTTCCTCCTTGTTTTTGGCTCAATGGTACAAGAGACCCCTTGCACTTCGAAGATCAAGTTGCGAATAACCGGAAAAGTGATCGCGCCCGGCGAACTGCCGGGTCGCACCCAGTTTTCCGGCGAGAGATTCCAGCAGATCCGGGGAGGCCGTGTTCTCTTCGCGCAAAGGCAGAAAGACGGCGTCCCAGTCGGTGACGCGGAGATTTTCCCGGTCGGCGATGGAACCCCGGTTCCGGTATTCCCCCTCGCGCCACCCCTCCAGGCGGTAGCCGGCCCGTGCGGCGGAAACGCCCCACATGGTCTGTCCGCCGCCGCCCACGTTGAAGGCGGAAAAGATTCCGGATTGCTCCCGACCGCCGAAAATGAAGGCGAAGGGATTGTTCAGGGGCCGGGAAACGCCCACCACCAGGGCGCCGTCGGCCCGGAAGAAATTGCCCCCCAGCACTTTGGGCTTGGCGGCAACTCCGTTGAACAGAGCATCACGGGCCGCCTCGCCCGTCACGGGACCGACCGGCAATTCGTGGATCCCGCCGAATACGCAGCCGGACGGGGAGTGCCACCAGATCTGGTTGTAAGTGAACCACATGGCGTTCAGCGAACTGCCGGTCTGGACGTAATCCCGCTTGAACCCCTCGTTCGCGGTCTGCCGGAGCCACACATCGGCGCCCCGGCCGAGGATCTTCTGCGCTCCGCCGGTGAAATCCCCGAAGCCGAAGAAACGGTTTTCGTCCCCGCTCAGGGTCTTCAGATAGGCGCTTCCCTCCTTCAAATCGTGGATGTGCCAGCGGATCTCCCGTTTGTTTTTCACGCTTTCGTCATTGGGCGTCAGGGAAATATTCGCCTTGACGGTGAACTCGACGGCATTTTCGATGCGTTTTTTCAGTCCGGCGATCAGATTTTCTTCGGCCTTGTTCATGGAAAGGATGCTTTCCCGGAGCGAAGCAAGGCTGCTTTCCGGATTCACGGCCGCCCCGACGTTCGCGTACGCCTGCAAAACGGGGATCCACTCGTTCCGGGCGCCGTTGAGGCGGATGAGCTGGTGGACCACTTCCCCGCCGCCGCCCGCGCCGGAAACGCCCACGCGCCAGTGGGCGCCCTCGACACGGGGATGACAGGCGCAGATATTCTGGTAGGCCTGGGTGACGTTCCGTGCGTTGTTCCAATGGACGAGCACCTGGTTCAGCCAGCGTTCCACGATGTGATCCATCTGACGCCGGGTCATCATCACATAATTCCATGCCATGGCCCGGTTGATGACCGCGATGCGGCTCAGGGTGTCCGCCTGGACCAGGGCGGCGGAATAGGCCGCGGCGTCGGCGGCATTCTGCAGTTCGATGCGCCGGCGGACCGTTTCGCCGCAGGCGTAGACCGCGAAGCCGAAAAGAAAGACGATGAGCGAGGCCGTCACCGTGAAGGCGAAGGCCACTCCGCTGTCGTCGCGCGCCAGAGCGCACAGCCGTTGTTTGAATATGGAAGCTGCGGTCACTCTTTCACCTTACAGGGTTTCGCCAGACTCATGCGTTCGTGGAAGATCAGATGAGGTCCGGTGAATTCGTCTCCGAATTTCTGCGTCGAGATATGGGAACCCGGCTGTTCACGGGTAAAAGCCGCGGGATCGAGTTTGTATCCGATGATCTGAGCCGCGAAGGGAATGACCAGCGGAAAGGCGAATTTCAGTTCCGCATCGCACCTCCAATTCTCCTCGGACACCTTGAACTCCAGCAGCCGGTCCTTTACCGGTTTGGAGTCCGGATCGGGCATGAGCACGCCCTCCCGTAAGCCGTCGGGGGCGGCAGCCAGCCAGGCCAGCACCCGCAGCGCCGCTTTTCGCCCCGCTTCCTCGATTTTGCTTTCGGGAAGGGGCAGCGCCGCACGGGCCGCGGCGTAGGCCGCGTAGCTCGCCACCTGACGCGCAACGTGGATGTGAGCGATCTGAAGCGCCCCGAAAGTCAGCGCCAGCAGAAGAGGCATGACGATCACTGTTTCCATGAGCATGGACCCTTTTTCCCCTTTCATCGGGAATACTCCCCGATCACACGCAGCAGCAGCGTGGTCCAGATTCCGGCCGCGATGGCGATGCCGAAAGGGACCCGGCATCTTTCGTCGGATCTTTCCGGCAAATTCTTCCGGCCCTCCGCCCGGTCATAGCGCCAGTCGAAAGCACAGCGGAAGAGGTGCTTCAGGCGGGCCGCATCGGTCAGGCCGGCGAGCTGCATTCCCACACCGAGGAACAGCCCGAAAAGGGAGGTCAGCACCAGCATGGGAAAGACCGCGGGCCAGCCGGCAAGGAGCCCGCCGGCGAAGAGGAACTTCACATCTCCGGCTCCCGCAGCCCGGAGCAGAAAGGGGAGCAGCAGGACTCCGCCCGCAACGGCGCCGCCCAGAAGTCCGTTGAGCAGCAGGGGGATCCCGCCCGCAAAAAGCAGATACCCCAGGATGACGACGCTCCCTCCCAACGTCAGATGATTGGGAAGTTTCCGGGTCTTCCAGTCGTTTTTTCCCAAAACAAAGAGCCAGGGGGTCGCCGCAACGATCACATAGACTGTGGGCGTGATCTGCATCCTGGAGCGGAAGAGTCTCTTACTTGTGCATGCTGTCGTGAAACTCGGAAGCCTTGGAGGAATCCTCGGACTGCTTCTGCTGGGTCTGGTCCAAACTGGTCTTGGCGCCGGAATGGTCGCCGGAGGCGCCTTTGGCCGCCACGTCGAACATGCCCACGATGGTCTTGCCGAACATGGCCACCGCGACCACGCAGGCCGCCGCGATAAGCACGGCGACGATCACATACTCCATCATGACGGCGCCTTTTTCTTCGCCGAAAATTCTGCGCAACGCCTTACCCGGAAACGACTTGTTCCAGCGTTTGAGAGAATTGGATCTCATTTTCAAAACCTTTCCTGAAGTTTGGGACCGGCGCATATCGTCAGACGTCCCTTCTACATTTACACGGATGCCTCCCCGGTCCACGCTGCCTCGGAAGCCTGCGGAAACCGAACCCGAAAAGCATCCTGCCGGTAAATATAGCACCCACTTCACTGAATTTCAAGCACATTGGAGAAAAAATGCGAAAAACGCCCCCGCACGGAGGCAAATCCGGCGGACGGGTCGCCGAGTTGTCGTGACCGGGCAGGCAAAATTCCTCCTGCTGCCCAAAATGAGCGCGCCGCCGGGTTCCGTATGCGGCAGGCGCCGTCACTCGATCACGCCGTCACCGATGTTGAGACTCTCGGGGTCGGAACCTGCGTCTTCCGCCGACGCCTTGTTTTCCAGGGAACACGCCGGAATGAAACCATCGGGCAGGCATGCCGCGAGCGCCGCCTCCAAGTCGGGAAAACATGCGGCTGTCCGCCGTTCCCGGATCAGCCGGAATCCATGAGCGAGGCAAAGCGAATGTCCCGGCAGCAGAAATCCGGCAAGCGTCTTCGTCTCGCGGATGTCGCAGATCCGCCGCAAAGCCTCGAAGTCAGGATGTTCGGTAGAATTCGTCATCGCCGCTCCTCCTTGCAGTTTAACGTTTGTTTCGGGTTCTTCGCTTTGCTGCCAATTCAGCAGTCAACAGGCCTGATAGGCCGTACAGGCCCGATAGGCAGTGCGAGGCTGTTTGCGTCTATCCGGCTTATCCGGTCTGTCCGGCCAATTTCCCCTTCCCCTTGCTCCTTTCCTCAAGGCGGGCTGCGGGCATACGCTCTTTTATGCCGCCGTTCCGCACGAAATAACGTGGGGAAGTTTTGGGGAAGAATCGGGGATTTTGAGGCAAAAAAATGGTACACCCATAGCAAACGGCGAGGAATCAAGTTTACCCTCGGAAAAACCATCTTCCGCCCCGTTTGGCTCCTTCCGGTATCTCCGGGAGCCGCAATGACGGGGTAACATAACCTCCCCTCAATGGTACTTCGTGGCACCTCAAGCCTCCACTTTGGAATAAAAGTGTATCGCAAGTCGCAATAAATACTCTCAGGACTTTTTTGTGGGGGAACGAGAGATGGAAGGTGATTGTTTGATGGTTTCGATCGACCGGAGGAAGACTGTTCTGACGGATGGCTCCGAATTGTCCAAGGAGATTCTGTGGGGCGGCGAGAACCTGAAGCGGGCGATGGACGGCGACGGCGATTTCATTATGTCCCTTGTTAAAGAGATGAAAGTCCTGGCGGATGAAATAGACCGCTTTCTGGAAGCCTCTCCGAATATCTCAATGATCCGATTGCTTGCCGGAGATGAATATCTGCATTGCTTTGATTTGATTCTTCGACAATACTACAAAAACTACAGATTTGCAAAGTTGAAGTGGGTCTGAAGCATCCTAAAGATACCTCTGATGGTACTTGATGGTACTTCGGAAAGGCTTTTCGGGCGAGGAACTGGTACATAGGCAGAGAACGAGAAATTTTCGGAGAAGTCGTCCTTGCTTTTGAGCATACCGCTCACCGTGTCCCCGAATTGCCTCACCACTCCATTTACCTCCGCCAATCCTTCCAGAGCGTTTCACGGATCTCCATGTCCCGGAAATTGACCATGCGCAAGAGGAGGAAGTTCCCGGCAAACATCGTACCCCATCCCCGGATGAGCGCCAATGGCTTTCCCCAGTCATCGGCACAAAACTCGAAGGTCACGCTCTCTCCGTGACAGCGCCAGCGCATGACCGGGGCATGGCGATAAACAAACGGGAGCAGGGTTTCGCGGGCGGCGTAATGAGAGAATTCGGCGATGACATCTTTCGGCACGCCCAATTTGGCGGCGTTGCCGCCCCGCCTGAGCCACATTTCGTGTTCGTCGATCTGAAACCAGATCCCGGTTTCGTAATTTCCCCAGAAGCCTTCTTTCATGGCATCACCTCATGAATAGGCCGGATAGGTAATGGACGTTTACACCCTATCGGGCTTATCCTGCCTATTCTTCTCTGCCCGCGCCCGAGTCCCCTCTTTCATACTGTGCCCCCAGCCGCCGCCGGGATAACGCAGGCACTGCGCCTCATAGCTCAACTTCGCCCACAGCCGGTACGGGAGTCCGATGACGCCCCAGAAAAGCGCCTCCAACAGCAACATAATCAATGCCAAGAGCCAATATCCGACGTTGGTGATCCATTCTTTCATTCTCATTACCCTGTTAAATCTGGTCAGAGACGGCTAATTACTTGCGTGTATGCCTGTTCCTTATGATAAAGGGAAAAGGTTTTGCGTCATCGATTCTGTTGGAGAAAGGTCAAACCCGGTGATCACGCAAAAACCTTGCATCGGAAGGGACTCCGTGGTGGAGAAACGAGGCAGAAAAGACTGCTGGAGACACCACTGGGCAGTATTCTGCGGAGGTCGCGTTGAAACTGCATTGGGAAATTCTAAAAAATTCCCGTCAGTAACGGCACTTGATCGCCTCAGCCAGGACCTCTTCCCCGCAGAACGGACATCTTTTCGCGGGTCTATTGCTTATAATCCAAAGTGTCTCAATCATCCGGCCGAATCTACTTTTTCCCATTTCGAATTTCCTTTACTAGTTGTTCATGTCGTTCTCTGCCTTTATCTTCTTTGAGACTACTACGTATGCTATCTGTCATTGCTCTTCCGAGATTCTTTATTTCACTCGCTGTCGAACTTTCTATCCTCGGATTGCCATTATAAATCGACTTGAAAAATTCTTCCGCAATAGGTTTCGAGAGATAACTGCCAAGAAAAAGAGCCGCTATCCAGACCCAAAAACACCACCGGCCGCTTTTCATAGTTTTAGCCCGTAGAAACAGGTAAACAGGAACCAGTAGACACCACCACGGACTTACGCGATTTTCCAAGTAGCCGCTTTTTTTCGCTTTTCGGGCATCAAGCCAACAAAGAGAGCAATTGATTGCAAGAAAGACCATCATGCTGCTGTATGCGAGATAAAAAATATCGGCAGAGGGGATTTTTGTAAAAGCTTTAGCAGCATCCATGATGTTTATAAAAACGTCCACATCCATAACGGCGATCGCACACCTTATCGCATCGCTTAATATCGTTCCTCCCGGAGAAATACTGTCGATCAATTTGACTGCCTCAGGTCCTGAAATTTTCTCCACAATGGAGACTTGCATGAATCCGGTCAGAATTCGGCAAATGAACTCTCCCCATATCGGTGCAAATGCCAACAATCCAAGGACCGTGTTGTCCACCTCATTGCCGCTCAGAGGCGGTGGCCCAAAGTTCAATCCACAAGCAGAAAGCTCTTTCCACTGAGGAAAACCTTCACGCCATACTTTTGCACTGTTGTCGATCTTATGGGATTTTTTCCTCGCTTCTATGTCTTGTTGGGACCATGGGCCGGTGATTCTTCCATTTTCGTTCAAATACCATCCATTCGAGGTTGTTTCTTCCTGCCTTGGTGGAATGTTTTTTTCTGTTTCTTCCGCTGACGGAGGCAAATCCTCTTTCCGAAATGATGATTTCCCGCAGAAACGACATGTCTTTTCGTTTTTCGAAACGGTCTTCCCGCAATTCTGGCAAATAGTCAAACCGTCGGGCAAAAAGCGGGAATCGTCTTCCCGCCGTTCCGCTTTATTCAGAAATTCTCCGCACCAGCGGCATTTGATCGCCTCCGCTTTGATTTCCTCTCCGCAGAAGGGACACTTTTTCGTGGGGCTGTTGTTCATGATTAACCCCTCTCCTCGGAATTTGCCATTTGTCGTTTTTCCGGTCGCCAGGTACGGAAAATGCAGATGAGGATGAAGACTATGACACTCCACAGAATACCAGGGAAAAGGAAAGAGGTAAAAAGCGGGTGTGTCCCGAATTTTAAAAAGATCTCATACCCGTATTGGGAAGGAAACAATAACGTCAACGGATCACTGTACATACACAACGAAACAATCAAGACAAGTACAAGTTGGAACACCCCATATCCGACAAAAACAATTCCCCTCCATTTGATGTACTTGAATCCATAATACAGTCCGACCAGCACCAAGCTGTACGCAATGATCGATATGGGCCAGTAACCCTGCGGTGCGCCCCAGAAAGTCCATGTCGTATTGCCTGTTCCGTGAGAATTAAACAATTTATATCGAATGTAACTGTTAAATATACAACCTGCCGAGGAAAAGAGACTCGCCACAAGAATTTTGACCGTCAGTACGTCAAGCAGTTTGAAGAAAGAACGCTTCTTTGCTAAAACATAAGTTAGTATACTTAATATCATGCAGTAATTGCTGCCGATAGAGTACATGAAAGAAAAACCACCCCATGCAGCAAAAGCAGCTTGGGGGGCCGATAGCGATGACAGATGAGAACTTGTCAATATGTCAAGAAGCGGGTTGTCGGTTGTGATGCGCGATACTGCCAGGAACAGAAAATCTTTTCCCTTTAAAAACTGAAGGGAAACGTCATTCATTTCGATATTTTTGCTGACAGCGAAATGAAAAACATTGATTTCCAAAAGCCCGAAGACAAGGCCAAAAATACGGGCGACAAAAAGACTGATCAGTAGAAGGTCTATGCATTCATCTCGTTTGAGACCGGTGTATTTGTGCATCCTGATAAAAACAAGAACTGATGCAATTGTTCCTACCTGTGGAAGCAGGAGTCTCCAATAGTTAGGATCCTTAAGCGTGGCGATAGGAACTATTGGATAAAAATATAAACCAATACTTCCCAGAGCCAGAAAATTATTATGATCTCCTGCCAGAAATGGAATAACTAAAGAAAAAATAGGCAATATTCCTAAGACGATAGCTTTCACTGCTTCCGTTTTGACTTTCTGTCCACCAAAACCGAATTCGAATCTTTTTGAATGGAACAACGCAATTATGCCGAGAACGGCGCCGATTACGCCGAGCAGCGGCATAAAAGACACCCCGAACAAAGAGAACAGTTGACCAACGTATGCCGTTTTTGTCCGATGGTCATCCAAATCAGGCCGTTGGGGGGTAACGCTCTTCGCATTATGGCATTCTTGTAGAGGGGGGGCAGAAGCAACTGAGGACTTCGGTGGAGGACCCGAAGCAATCGGTGAAGTCAACGGTTTCGGTTGGGAGGGATTTTTCGGAATTTCCAACAGGGGCGGTGCGGAGGGATTTGTCCCGTTTTCTTTCTCCGTCGGAGGAACGGGAGCTGCAACCGACTCCGGAGGTTCCGGTTGAGGGGGATTTTGCGGAGTTTCCGGCGGAACTGTATCAAGAAATTCCCGGCAATAACGGCACTTGATCGCCTCCGCTTTTATCTCCTCGCCGCAGAACGGACATTTTTTTGTGGCACGAGCATTCATTTTCAGTTTCTTTCTCGGCAAAACTTTCTCTTTATGATAAAGTTGAGACGCATGCGGTCATTTTTCTCCCTTGACGACCAGCATTCCGGAAGGGAGCGTTTTCATGCCGATCTCTTTTGCGATGGCCAGCGGCAAGTTGAGATAGGCTTCAGGCGAGAGTTTTTGAAAATCTTCCGCCTCAAACAGGTGCAGCGCTTTTCCTGCATCGTCAAGATGGCCATTCTCTTTTCGGGATGCCCCGGATTTCCCGGAGATAAAGGACTCCCAGATGAGAATGCAGTTGTCTTTACGCCCCTTCCATGTCTCAATGTCGGTCGTAATCGCAACATCCGGTTTCTCCTGGTGAATTCTGGTCAGAAAAGAACCAAGAAAACCCAGGTTGATCGACGTGACACAGGCCCCCGGTCCGGCGGACCATGAATGATTGGAATCAAAATCCCGTCCGTTGGTAAAATCTTTCAGTGCATCCGGACGAACAGGAATAAACAGAGGTGCTTCGATTCCCATGGCGAAATAATTCTCTTTGAGGAGGAGGGTAAGTAGTTTGTCAACATCGTTTCCCTCGCGATCCCGATTGTCGCACCAGCCGAATGCGCCCCGCTTCGGGGAGCCCATGTCGATGGAAACAATGTACGGCTTTGCGATGCTTTGTTCCGGTTTGCGATTCTTCATGCGGTTTTCTCCTGTTCCATTTCGATAATTTCCCGGGGATCCGCCCATGAAAAAGGACATATCCCGATACTTTGCCACACAAGAGGCACTCGCAAGCCCACACGACGACAAAGCATGGAATATGTCCAACCATATCCACGCCATCGGCGGTCGTGTTCGAAAATTGCGAGTTTTCCTGCGTGACCGACAGATTCTTCAGTTTTTCAATGCTTTTTCAGCTTTTCGATGACAAACTCCTTTCCTTTCGGGTTTGGGATAATATATCACCGTCCGACATAAAAAGCAAATGGGGTTCCGAAAAATCGCGATGGCTTTGTCGTGTGCGGAACTTGCGGGGCCTTTTCGATCTTCTCCTTTCGGTTACGTTCTGCCTTTTTATACTATATCCGTAACCGAATCGCGTTTTCTGCCGCGAGAAGAGAAAAAATCTATGGATTTTTTGCGGAATACGCCTCTTTGCGCCGTTGCAGGGCTTTTTCCAGACGCTTTAATTCCGACTCTGTCGGCACATCGGAACCGATTCCCTTCAGCAGGGATTCGATTTCCATTTCGGCTGTCAAAGGCACGGAGGATCCTTCAAGAAGTGCCTTGAACCGACGACGGGATCGTCGATCCTCTTCCATTTCCCGTTTGAGGCTCTCCTCCACGGCTTGGGAAGAGGTCCATTCTCCCACCTGCGCGATCCGTTGCCGAAGCCGGGCATCCTCATCAGCCTCCAATTTCCGGAAAGGAGCCAGACGACGCTCCCGTTCCGCCTTCTCCGCCTCGGTGAGCTGATATTTTTTGAGCAATGCGGCGACTTCCGGCACGTAGGCGACCGGCGCGGGAACCTTCGGCAGCGGGGCTTTTTCCGGGAGCGCAGTGGATTTCGACAGGGAAACGGCGGGAGGCGGAGTTTCTTTCGGTTTGACAGCAAATCGCCAAACGGCAAATGCGGCAAGAACGGCGAGAAGCGCTCCGCCCCCGACGATCCCCCATTTCCACGCGCCATGTTTTTTCCCGGAGAAGACCGGACGATCCAGCTGTTCCAGAAACGCGGATGCCGCCGGGAAACCGGGCGGCGTACAAGCCATTTCCGCGATCTTCAGCAGACGCAATGCGGCAGGATCGCGCAATGTCTTCGGCACGCTCGGAAAACGATCCGGCGCTTCCCCGGTCAACGTGCAGTAGAGAACCAACCCCAATGCGTAGCAGTCATCCGCTGGGGTCATCGGGCGGTGAGTTTTCAGGAGCTCCGCAGGCATATAGTCGGGCGTCCCGATCAGACTTGCGGAAGCGTCGTCCGCCACCAGACCGATGTCCGCCAGAACCGCCCGGTTGCGGATGAACAGGATATTGGCGGGCTTGATGTCGCGGTGAAGCAGACGGGCCCGGTGTAGTTCATTCAATCCGGCGAGAAGTTCCCTGAGTATCCTTTCGGCCTCTTCCGGCGCAAAGGGCTCCCCCGTCAGCCGGGCGGCAAGGGTATCCGGAAAATATTCCGGAGAACCCTCTTTCGGATCGGCCAGGTCCATGGTGTAGAAGACCCGCCCGTCCGGAAGTTCCCCTATATGCAGTACCGTCAGCAGATTCGGATGACGGCAGGCGCGGAACCGGATCAATGCGTCAAGTTCCCGTTCCGCGCCTTTTCCCGGTAACAGGAGTTTCAGCGCAAGTTCCGCGCCGACGGAATCGGCGACCCGGTAAACCTCACCGTAAGCGCCCCGTCCGCAAAGGCCGATGACCGTATATCCGGCAATGCTGTTGCCCGCATGAAACTCAGTCAAGTTCCAACTCCATTTCCGGATCGTTCCGCTTCATTTCCGCAATGATATTCCTCAGGATCGTCTGCGTGCGGGATTTGTTCTTGTCCAGCTGATTGCGCGAAACGCCGAAAAGCCGCATCGTGTCGGAAGCGGAGTGATTTTTCAGGACATAATACTCGAAGATACGGTAGTTTTCAGGTTCGATCCTCGCCCTCAAGGTCTCCAGAGCCGCCTGAAGATAAACCTTGCGCAGTTCCTCCTGACAAGCCAGATCGAACAGCCGGTCCGGCGCTTCAGTCTCGGCGGGAACGGATGCCAGCACCTCTTCGGGAAGCGCAACCTTCCGTTTCCGCAGCAGATCGACGATCTTCCCGTGGATGATCTTCCCAAACCATGTGCGGAAGTGTCCCTTTTCCGGCCGGAGATAAAAATCCTTCGCTTTTTCGAAGAAGAGGATCATCACCTCCTGAACCAGATCGTCGCACTCGGCGGCGTTCAGCCCCTTCAACATGCCGAGGGAGACGATCATTTCCCGGTAAAGCGCATAAAACTTCGACTGGGAGATCTCGTCGCCATCGCGCAGCTTTTCCAGCAGGGTCTTCGGTGTTTCGGGAATCGGCACGCCCATGAAGCATAAACTCCTCTCTGGAGTAATATACTCCCTCCCGCGTGATATTGCAAGCGCGCTCTGCCCGCAAGCACGTGGAATCTCCCTTTTTCCACTCAAGTACAATGGTATTTCGGATCCCCATCGCGGTACCGTCGAGGGTCAGGAAGGCCGGTCAAGTGCCGGGGCCGTATCGGAGGTCACCTCGAAACTCCTATGCAAGAAAAGGCGTTTCCTTGAGTTCAGGATAAAACGGTCCTCCTGTTCTCGGGTCAAAATTCAGTTCTTTTTCCAAGTCGCAGTTTCCCGGGCCCCACACATCCCAATTCTCTTCCGGTATGACAACATCAAGGTCATCGAACAGTTTTTCCTCCTGAGATGAGCAGGACATAATGGCAGCCGGGTGATTGCGGAATCCTCTGGAATAATCGTAGGTCCTTTGCCGATAGGGAGCGCTTTTAGTGGAAACTTTGGCCAGATAACTTGCCCAATGGATCGCATCTTCCAGATTGTTGAGCTTCTCGGAAACCTTCTTGCCCCAGCGGACACCATCTTCCGCAGGAGGATTTATATGGACTTTTTCGAATCCTCTCCGGTTCGATTAGACAACAGACGGTTCAAATCATTGCAGATACTGTACCCGGATCGGATATATTTCCCCGCAACGATGACGAATACATGGTAATGCGTCCTGACATGGGCGGAGGCAATCCCCTCTTCACGGCACCAGATATATTCCCCCCGGATCTTCCGGTGTATTTTTGCACTTCTCCAGCTGTGCAGTGCGCTTCGAATGATATCGGTTCCATTTTCGTCGAATCTCTCCGGCAGAAATACCGTCAAGTGGCAGACTAATAATCTCCTTCCGCAAAAATCCCACATGTAGCGGAAAATTTTGATGATCGCGGATAAAATCGCCTCCCGACATCCATCGGGAAACGTTTGAATGGGATATCCCTGATATTTTTCTTCCATCCAGATTTTTGCCCTTGCCATAGCACCGACCTCCTTGCTAGCAGTATACTTTTCTTCATGTTCTTATCTTATAAAATAAACATTTCCTTCAATAACCTACATCGGCATATGTAGGGGAGATATTCCCCATAATATCCCCGCCTTCCTGCATATATATCCATTATTATCGTCTCTTTCTGCCAATAGGTTTTATGAATCTATCCCTCATATTTATTTGTAATTTATTATTTTATCCCAATGAAGTTTTATCTGTTTTTTATTTTATTCCAAATCCTAAAAACCCCCGCCGTGAGCAAGGGAGACTCAGCGGAAGCAAACGTTTCACAACAGTACAAAAGAAAGGACTTTTCACCATGTCTGCCCCCATTCGAAAAACAACCGTTGACCTGATTGCAAAATTACTGCATCCATTGGCTGAAACCGGCATCGTAAGTATTCCGGAGGAAAGAGAAATCGTAGCCCAGCTGCGAAATTTAGCCAAGAGGGGAGAGCCGCTTCCCGTCGTCATCCCCAAATTGATCGGACAACCGGAAGCTGCGGCAATGCTGGGGATCAGCCTTGCCAATTTCAAAAAAATGGAACGGAACGGTGCATTCCCGTTCCCCCGTAAGAAAATCGGCACATCAGTACGATACCGGAATACGGATATCGTCCGGTATATTCTGGCGGAACCCGATCCGGAAATCAAGCCGTAGAAAGAAATCTTCATGTCCGGGCGCTTCCCGAGAGCATACGGGCAAAAGCCCCTGAACATTCCATTGGGAATGCCAGAGGCTTTGCCCATTTGCAGGATTTCACCCCTCCAACAGACGGCTGTATTTCTGCGGTCTATGCAGATACGAGTTGCGTGTGAGTCCACAACTGCAGGCTTGGGTGTCCCAGAGACAATCGGCAAGCCATGAGTGCACCGATTGGAGATTGTCGTGAGAAAAGACCAATGCGCCCTCATACTCGCTTTGCTTCGGACGGTTGAGCCAGACTCTGAAAGGAGCCCCCTGTGCGTAACGTTTCAGTTTGCCCTTGAGATTGTTGCGCAAACGAACCCCTGTGCACACAGTACCGCCGGGAACAAAGAAGATGATTCGGAAAGTCCCGCTCGGTCGCTTCCCCTCATAATCAAAGAGCTGGAACACATGGAATTTCAGGTCGATCCCATAGTTCACGATCTCTCGGCAGGCCCGGAGCGAGCGCCGAAGAATCGCTTTGGACTTCTTCTGACGAAGTGCGGGAAATCGTACGGACATACAGACTATTTCCACATCATCCCTGAAATGGTACAGCATGTTGTTAAAAGAATTCGAAAACTGCACGAACGTAAACCCCCGGAGAGGATTTTCCTCCATATTGCGGGACTGATTATTACTCATTGTAAACCTCCATTGTCGAAATTTACCAAAAAACATACACGAAGGGGGGAGGCTTCGACAAAAAACATCCCCCATACGCGATCTTCCCAAGATGCCATCGCTCAAGTTTTCATCGTTCCGGTCTCCCCTGTTTTCGGAGACATAAAATTGCCCCCTATAGTGATAATAAAGAAAATTCCGGAACGGTCAACAGTGACTTTTGAAAAAAATTGCAAAATTTTTGAAAAAATGGTCTGCAGTAGGGGGAGGGGGGGGTATTTTACGCGCCTTTCAGGATGTTTTCCAAGGTTTGCCGTTCCGGTGTGACAGGAAGACCGGAAAGGTAGGCCAATGCCTGATGGATCTTATCCCGTGCCGAAACGACAACATCCCCGGTGACGGCTTCGATGGCTTTCAACTGGGCTTCCTCGCCGATGTGGGTATAATATTTGTCGGCAATATCCGAATCCGTACCAAGGATGGAAAGCAGGACCGCCTTGGGGACTCCCGCTTCGGCGCAGTGACTGGCAAAGGTATGACGGAGAGAATGGAAACCGTATTGTGTCATACGGCGTTTTCGTCCGGGAACGGCAACTGAAGGCTCCACTCCTATCCAGCGGATAACCCGCAACACATCCAGATTGACCAGATTGTTACCGATATTTTTGCCGGTCTTGTCACAATGGTTGTAGCGTTCCGCCGTTTGGGGACAAACATAATCGTTACAGCGCCAGATGAGGGCCGTCTCCAACACCTGCCTCAAGGGCGCAGCCATGGGAAGCGTCACCTCCTTGCCGGTCTTGAACTGCTTGACCCAGATCCTCTGCCGTTCCATGTCGATGCTTGACCACTTCAGAAGCACGCAATCCTTCAAACGCTGTCCGGTAAACATCCCGAGATGGTAGATCAC
>JAFSYV010000055.1 GCA_017443585.1 Lentisphaeria bacterium
CACGTTGACCAATCTGGATTCCAAGCCCCACTCGACCGCGACGTGGACAAGGACATTCCTGCGCAGTCACCACGACGGCAATCCCGCCAACGTCTACCTTCAGCCCCGGACCAGGGGCGTGGCCGGACTGCGCCACCCCGGCCCCTCCATCCGTGACGACGAGTGGAGCATCATGCCGCCCCTGAGCTGGAGCGCGGTCTACGATCCCCAGACCGGCCGGGGCGCCATCGTGACCTTCCCCGGAGAAAAGCCCGCCGCGCTCTATTCGTGGTACAGCCTCAAGAAACACGTGGGAACGCTGGAGTTCATCCCCGGCACCAGGGAGCTCCAGCCGGGCAAGAGCGCTTCGTACACCGTCGACGTGATCCTCACGGACAACGTCCCCGCCGAACTGAAGAAGCCTTACATCGCCAAGCTCGCCGCGGTCAAGGCCCCGGCTCACTGCATCTATTATCCTTCGTTCCACGTCGTCGGCAAGGAGCGGGATATCCCCTTCTTCCAGACCCCCGGCGGCAATCTGCCCCGGAGCGCCAACTTCATGCGTCTGACGATCCCGAAGCAGTACACGAAGTCGGTGCGCGAAGTGATTCTGCCCTCCAAGGTGAATCCGGAAACCTGCGCCGTCTACGTGATCGCCAACGACCGGGCCGACTACTCCCGCGAAGTGCCCTCCGCCGTCGTCAAGGGCGCGGACGGAACGAACCGGCTTCTTTTCGCCGTGCCCGATCTGGGCGGCGTGAACTTCTATTCCGGCCGCTTCCTCCCCGACGGCACCTTCCGCCATATCGACGGCGCCTACATCACCCGGCCAAAGTTCGACGTCGAGATCGCCTTCGACCGGGTTCCTGCGAAGAAACTCGACCTCAAGGGCTTCGACAAGGGGGCCAATCTGATCTACAACGGCTCCTTCACCGTGCCCAACGCCAACCCGAAACTCAAGGGGCTCCCCGACGGCTTCCACGACAACTTCTACGGGACCCGGCTGCGCTGGTACACCTGGAAGGACGGGGTCCTCATCATGAACAAGCCTTCGAACGAAGCCGTCGACAAGTGGGTGCAGTTCGGCCCCTACTTCGTTCTTGAAAAAGACATGAAGTACACGGTTTCCATGAAGATCCGCAACGACAACAAGATCAAGGGCGTCGCCGTGGGGAGCATCAGCTTCTACGACGTCAAGGGCAAGGAGATCAGGAAGCAGCAGCTCCGCTTCTACAACGAAGGCTCCACGACCCACGACTGGAAGGTCTTCACCAAAGAGTTCTACACGCCCGCGGGAGCCGCCTTCGCCCGGCTTTCCTTCCACCTCTACGGCCTCAAGGATCAGACCCTCTATTTCGACGACATCCAGGTCGTTCCCCGGCCCTATTCCGGCGTCCGGCTCAAGCTGGTGGACCGGCTCCGGGACCAGCTCAAGAGCTCCTGGTACAAGCCCCTCGACTACATCGAACGCAACAGCGCCGCGGAAACGCCCCACGTCAAATGGATGCGGAACGCCGCTTTCACCATGCCCGAAGTGCTCTTCCTGCCCTTGATCAGGGGCACCTACTCGAAGCTGGAACGGCGGGTCATCGTGGAGCTGGCCCAGCGCATGGACCTCAAGTACAAGATGATCCCCCTGCTCCGCAAGGTCTCCTACATCAACGGCAGCGGCATCATGGACGTCTACGCCAACACCTTCGAGAACGGGATCGAAACCTACACCCACGAACGGCTCAAGGAGCTCACGTCGATCCCCAAGGTGTGCGTGATCAACGCCGTCAGCTTCAAGGACGATTCCGATCCCGACTTCGTGAAATTCCTCGAAAAAGCGGTCAAGTCGGGCTCGAAACTCCTCTTCCTCAACTGCAAGGGGACTCCCGTGAAGCTCCTCGGCAAGAAGCAGGCTCTCCCCGGGGATCTTCTGCAGATCCCCCGGATGCGGAACCTCTCGCCCGGCAGCATGTCGAGCTGGATCAGACTCTACGAAAACGGGGCCGAACTCAGCACCGCCCCCGGCTCCATCAACGGCAACCCCGCCGTGCCGGGTTCGGAGCTGAAAAACCGCTATCCGTCTCCGGCCGGCCGGGACTTCCCCTTCATGGAATACACCTATCTGGCCGCGGCCCGTGTGCTCCGTCATCTGGCGGGCGTCCGCCCCGAAGCCCGGATCCTTTCCGCCGTCCAGCAGGGGGACACCGCGCGTTTCAAGATCGACGGGAAAGCCGCCGGGACCACCCTCAAGACGGCCTTCCGCTGGGGCAACGAACTCTTCGCTCTGCCTGACGCGAAGGGCGGCGCCGAGACCGCCGTCGCGCTGGCTTCGCTGCCCGAGGGCCGGAGCGTCCTCGAATACCGTCTGGCCGATGCGCAGGGCAAGGTCCTCGACGCGGGCGCCATGGTTGTGGACAAGCCCAAAGTCCTGAACCTCGCCATCAGAGGCGACAGGAAGAACGTCAAATACGTTTCGCCCGTGACCTTTTCCGCTCAGGCCGATTCGCTCCCCGCGGGGGCCTCGCTCCGGGTCCGGATCGAGGATCACGACCGGAGAGTGGTCTACGACAGGAGCGTGAAGGCCAGAGAACTGCAGGTGAAATTCGAACCCGCCTTCCCCCTGAGCCCCTTCTACCGGATCATCGCCACCGTCGAGACGAAGGACCGGGTCCCCGCAAGGGCTCTGGGTGAATTCGTCCTTTCCGGACTCCCCCTCGACCCGACGGAACTCACGCCTCTTGCGTGGACCGGCGGCGATTCCGTCAAATATCCCATCTACCGCAAGGTCGGCTTCAAGCAGCTGATCGTCTGGTGCCGCGACAATGCCAAGGGCCAGCGGGCGATCCTGAACCTGGGTCTCACGCCGACGATCTTCGGTCTGGGCGGCACCGCCGATTCCTACGCCAACTGGACCCCCTACAAGGATGACAAGGCCACGGACAACACGGTCCGCAACCCCTGTTTCTCCGATCCCAAGGTCTGCGAGAAGGCGACGAAGAACATCCGGAAGCTCCTGACCGAAAACGAAGTGCCCTACTACGGCACGGGCTACTACCTCATCGGCGACGAACAGTTCATCGGCAGCACGGTCTGCTTCTCGCCCCACTGTCTGGCCAAGTTCCGCACCTCGCTGAAATCCCAGTACGGCACCCTCGACGCCCTCAACGCCGCGTGGGGAACGGCCTTCAAAAGTTGGGAAGAGGTCACCCCGGTCCAGTCCAGGGAACTCAAAGACCGGAAGCGCCTCGGCGCGTGGCTCGACCACAAGATCTTCATGAACAACGTCTTCGCCCACTCCTATGTGGGACACGTCCGCAAGGCGATCCGCAGCGTCGTCCCCGGCGCCCGTACGGGCCTTTCCGGGACCTACAACCCCGGCCCGACCTATGAGTGGAAGCAGCTGATGAAGGAGATGGACTATCTGGCCTACTACAACGGGATCCAGCGGAAACTGGCCCAGGACTTCGGCGGCGACCGCCTCGTCGGCGGCCAGTGGTACGGCGGCTACGTGCTGCCCGTGCCCAAGGAGGGCTACTGCGGGACCCACTTCTGGCAGGGCTTCCTCATCGGCGCCAACATGTCGGCCATCTACATACCCCGCGCCGGGATCACCGGCGACCTGCAGCTCACCCCGGTGCTCCAGTGCTACGACCGGCTGCTCCGGGAATCCAATCAGGGGCTGGGCAAGCTGATCCTGAGCTCGAAGGAGACCCCCGAGATCGCCGTGCTCTACTCGCAGCGTTCCCTCTTCGCCTGCACGGGCACCATCGGCGCCAACGAGTGGCAGAACACCAACTCCGGCTGGCACGCGCTGCTGAACGATCTGGGCATGGTCTACCGCTTCATCGACAAGGAGATCCTCGAGGAGTCCGGCGTCGACAAGCGCTTCAAAGTTCTGATCCTCCCCGCCGCCATCTCCCTTTCCGACAAGGAGATCGCCCGGATCACCGAGTTCGCCGCCGCGGGCGGGACGGTCATCGCGGATATGACGCCGGGGCTCTACGATGCCCACGGCGTCCTGCGCAAGGCCAATGCTTTCACGGCCAAATTCGGGACCGCGGCCCCGGTCATCCCCGGTCTTTCGCAGGTCAAGGCCGAGTGCAAGGGCAACGCCGCCGGGATCCCGGCGGTGAAGGGCGATTTCCGCACCATCGACCCGAAGGCCGTGCCCTTCACGGTAACGCCCGTGGGCAAGGGGAAATTCATCGGCGTCAATCTGCTGGTGAGCGGCTATCAGGCGGTGCTCCTGGGCGGGACGGGGGGCGAGACCTCCAAGACCGTTTCGGGCGCGGAAGTTTTCTGCCGCAACTGGCGGCTCATCCTCGCAGGTCTCCTCCGCAAGGCGGGCGTCGCCCCCCACCGGGAGCTCACCGACGCCAAGGGCCGCCCCTATCAGGCGGAAAGCTGCTGGCGTTCCAACGGCGGCAACCACGTGCTGGGTCTGCTCAAGCCCGATCCCGCGCTCCCCGTGATCGATCCGAAGAAGGGCGACGCCATCACGGCGAAGATCCCCGTCAAGGGCCACGTGTACGATCTGCGGGCGAAGAAGTATCTCGGATACACCGACACTTTCAAGCTGCTCCTTTCCCCTGCCCGCGCCGAATTCTTCAGCGTGATGCGGGAAAAGGTCGCCAAGGTCGATCTGCAGGCTCCCGCCAAAGTCAACCGGGGCGCCATCCTGAAATTCTCGGCCAAAGCCGTTACGGCCTCGGGAAAGAACGCCGGGCCCGTGGTGTTCCACTGGGAACTCAAGTCGCCCGCGGGGATCGTGAGCGACCGCGCCGCGGGCAATTTCCTTTCCCCGTCTGACGGCAGGATCGAGTTCGCTTTCCAGACCGCCTTCAACGACGAAAAGGGCCCCTGGCAGCTGACCGTTACCTGCGTCAACGCCTGCGTGGGTGTTTCCGCCAAGGTGGTGCTGGAATAAGCGATGACGACGAGTGTATCCTGCTCCTTCCGGTCCCGCGCGGGCCGTTTTCTCGCCCCTCTCTTCCTGCTGCTCGCATGTACGCTGCGGGCGGAAGAGGGGGTCCACGACTGGTCGAAGACGCCGGAACTTTTTCCGGGGATCAAACACGTCTTTCTGGATACGAAAAGCCCCCGCCCGCTGAAGATCAACGTGATCCGGGTCG
>JAFSYV010000056.1 GCA_017443585.1 Lentisphaeria bacterium
ATGACGACATGCGGGGCGGCGTCCTCTACCGGTTCTTCAAGAACATCATGGGCACCGGTCACTCCGACGACGTGGGCGTGGCCGACAGCGGAACGGGAACGCGGATCCTCGACAATGTGATCTGCAAGGGGCTCATCGGCATGGACGCCTACGGCCCCGGCGTCGAAGTCGCCGGAAACGTGGTCCGGGATATGTCCAGCGTGGGCATCTGCACCGGCTCCGAGACTTCGGGGAAAATCCACCACAATCTGGTGATGAACTGCGGCATTCCGCTCCGGCTCCAGAATTACCGCCACGTCCGGGCCAACCGGCTGGAGTATTACTACAACAACCTTGTCGTGCAGGCGAGGAACGGGGGCGGCTTCGTCTACGTCCACAGCGTCTCTTTCGAAACGCCTGCGGACAGGGTGAATTTCGACAAAAAGGTCAACAGCCGGGGCCGTACCGTCTACACCTACAAGAAAGATCCCCCGGACCCGGTGGACGGGGGCAAATTCTATTTCTATCACAACACCTTCTGGGGCGGCTCCGATCAGCCTCCCTTTTCCGTGACCTATCTGCGGAACCGTTTCCGTCAGGTTCAGCCCTTTTTCGTGGTCAACAACATCTACCGGGACAGTGCCGGGCTGAACACCGCCACCCATGAACTGACCGGCCCCAACGTGCTCTACACCTTCGACAAGGACATTCCCGCCGCCGCCCGGGTCGATGCCGCTGTCGCCAAAGTGAACAAGGTGGTTTCCGCAAAAGCGGCCGGAACCATCTGGAACAAAAACGACATTCCCGGCCTGCCGGACGTGTCGCTTGCCCCCGGTTCTCCCGCGCTGGAGACGGGGATCGACGTTTCCCGGCCCTTCATGGTCAAGGGGAAGACCTGTCCCGCCCTGCCAGGTTTTTCTCCGGGGTATTTCAAGGGCAAAGCCCCCGCCGCCGGAGCCTTTCAGGAGGGTGAATCCATGGCGCGCTTCATCGCCATGTACCGCCGGTCCGAAGAGGCGCTGAAAATGATTTCGGGACTCAAGAAAAGTACGGTAAACGATTCCGACGGAGGAAAAAAATGAAAATCGTCAAAATCTTGTGGAGCGCCGTGCTCCTGACGGGAACGCTCTGCGGCAGGGAGCTTTTCGTCTCACCTGCGGGGAACGACAAGAATCAGGGGAGTGCAAAGGCGCCCTTCGCCACCATCGGCAAGGCGGCATCCGTGGTGCAGCCCGGCGACACGGTGAAGATCGGCCCCGGCCTTTACCGGGAACAGATCACCTTCAAGCGGTCGGGGAAGAAGGACGCTCCCGTGACCTTTGCGGGAACTCGGGGCCCGAAGGGGGAATACCTCACCGTCATCGAGCCCCCCGGCACGGTCCTCGACAAGTGGACCCCCGCCCCCGAGCTCGGGCCCGGCATCTGGAAGACGCCCCTCGAACGGCGGCCCAACCTGGTCCTGATGGACGGGGCCATGATCGCCTTCATCAATGCGAAGACCATGGAGCTCCCGCAGCGCAAGGAACTCCCGAAAGAGTTGAATGAGGAGTTGCTCTGGGACCAGTTCGGCCCCAAATGCAAGCGCCTCGCCGGGTTGGATCTGCTCCGGATGCCCGCGGACATCAAGCAGAAACACCAGTACTTCCGGACCCGGAAGGAGCTCTTCTGGCCGGTCATCCGGTACGTCCTTTCGGGCTGGCATGACAAGACGATGTACGTGCGCTTCGCCGACGGCGGCAAGCCCCAGGATCACACCTTCACCGCCACCTACGGGAACGGCTTCAGCCTTTCGGGCGTCTCCTATCTGCATTTCAAGGACCTGCAGCTGCGGGGATCCCGCTGCCAGTTCCGGCTCATGGGCCCGTCGCATGACAACACCATCGAAAACTGCCTGCTCATGCACGGCGGGGTCCGGGTCCTCATCGAGGGCACGGTGAATAACACCGCCGTCAAGGGGTGCATCCTGACGGCGGGCTTCATCCGCAGCGACCTCTTCCAGCTCCGGAGCGCCGAGGACATGCGGGGCGGGCTGCTCTATCTCATCTTCAAATACATCATCGGCACCGCCAGTTCCGACGACGTGGGCGTTCTGGACCACGGCACCGGAACAAAAGTGCTGGACAATCTGATCCTGCGGGGACTCATCGGAGTCGAGGCCTGCGGCACCGGCGTGGAGGTCGCGGGCAACGTGGTCCGCGAAATGTCCAGCATCGGGATTTTGACCTCCGACAAGCCCGTGGGGATCTTCCATCACAATCTGGTGATGAACTGCGGCATCCCCCTCCGGATCCATCATCTGCGCCACAAGCG
>JAFSYV010000057.1 GCA_017443585.1 Lentisphaeria bacterium
AGGAGGTCGTGGATACGTTGTATGGAATCGTCCACCTCTTCGAGGTGCGTCCGCCGCCGGATGGCCGGGCGGAGGTTTTGCACGAAATCCACGTAAACCACCGCCGCCGCACGGTTGCGGAGGTGCTGCTCGATAGTCGAGACGGTCAGCGCCCCGCCGTCGTTCCCCACGATCCGCAAAAGCGGCGCGAAGCGTCCCTCCGTGAGCTCCCGGAGCGCCCCTTCGAAGGCGGCCCGCTCTTCCGGTCCGTTGACGGCGTAGTGCGGAATGTCGGTCATAGCGGCGGCGATCCGCGCGAGGATCTCCGCCGTGCTGCTTTCGGTGCAGAAGTAGGCGACCGAGTGCCCGGCGGCCAGCTGTTCGACGGCGGCCGTGGCGCAAAAGGCGGTCTTGCCGCCCCCCGTCCGGGCCCCGAGCACGAACATCTCGCCGGGACGGACCCAGACGGCCCGGCTGGCCTCGGTGTTGTTGGGGAAGAAGGGGATCCGCTTGGCGGCCCCGTGCTCGATCTCCTCCCGGACCTGCTCCGCCGCTTCAGCGAGCGTCGGGATCCGCTTGCCTCCAGCCGTGAGCGTGACCGCCTCCAGCTCCCCGCGAAAATCGGAGACCAGCCCGGCCACGTCCTTGTAGGCGGGCGTCAGGCGGGCGAGGGCCATCTCGCAGGCCCCCCGGAGCCGTTCTTTCGCCTCCGCGATTTTCAATTTCTCCGCCCACGCCCCGAAGTTGACCGTCGAGGCGATGGCGGTGTCCAGCTCGGCGATCTCCACCGCGAGGTCGGGAAGCAGCCCCGCCACGCTCACGAGGTCGGCCACGCGGCCCCCTTCGATCTCCGCGGAAATGGCTCCCCAGATCCGCCGCCCGGCGTCGTCGGTGAAGGTGCTTTCGCCGATTCTCCACGCGCAGGCGGTGAGGTAAAGGGCATTGTCCCGCAGGATCCCCGCGAGGACCGCTTGCTCCATCCGCGTCATGAGTTCGCCTCCGGAATGAGGTCGAGGGCCTCCTGAGCGGTCCGGGGGGCGGGCGGCATCATGGGCCACTGGGGGGCCCGCTGCTCCTGGAGCCGTTTCCACGTGGCAAGGCGCGAAGCCATCGAAAAAGCCTCCATCTTCCGGAAGCGGGGCCCGCCGTCCCGGTGTTCTTCGGTCCAGTACCCGACAAAGGCGTCAAGGTAGGGGCGGTATTCCGGGTGCGTCGCGCAGACCTCCTCCGCCGCGAAGCGGAAATCCTCATTCGACCAGCACAAAAAAGCACCTTTCTCTTTTCTTTTTCCCCTATCGTAGATAGGGGTTTTCTTTTCTTCCCTTCCCTGTACCATTCCCTTTCCCTTAAGAGTGCTGTCCTCTGCTGACTCTTTGCTGACTTCTGCTGACTTCTGCTGACTTCTGCTGACTGCCTGCCGCGAGTTGCTGACCTTCGCCCCGGCGGCTCCGGCGGCGACTTTCGCCGCGTGTACGTGCGCTTCCCAGTCGATCCGCGCCCGCATATCGACGAGGGCCATCCGGGCGGCCAGCGGAAGGTCCGCGGGGGGCTCTTCGTTGCGGAAGGCATAGCCGCATGCGGCCAGGATCAGCCGCCGCAGTTCTTCCGCGGGGAGCTCCCGCGCATAGGTCTCCCACCGTTCGAGGAAGCTGAAAAAGCGCTCTTTCTCGCTCATTCCCGCGCCTCTTCCCCGGCGGCCTTTTCCGCCGCTTCCCGGTCCCGCTCCCATGCCGCCTTGCAGGCAAGGAGCCTATTGTTCCAGTCCGCCGCGCCGATGGTGACGACGGGCAGTCCCTTGGCGATGGCGAAATGGTGCTGCCGCCGCCCTTCGGGGGAGTTGAGCCACCCCGGAAGGGCGAGGACCGCGTCCGAGTGGCAGAGCATCACCCGCGAGAGGTCGTTGAGCAGTTCCGCGCCTTCGCCGAAGTGAACCAGAAAGGTGCAGGCGGCGGGGTTATGGCAGACGATCCCCCGGCTTTCCAGCGCTTCCGCTTCCTCGAAGAAAGCTCCGTTGGTCCCCTCGGGCTCGATCGTCCCGAGCAGATACACGGCGAAAGGCCGCCGCCTCCGTTCGATCTTGACAGTATTCATGGTATCCATAGTATTCCCAGCACCTTCCGGTCATTTTGCCCCGTGCAGTTCCAGCCAGCGGCAGATGTGCTCGGGCAGGTTGTAACGGTTGGTGTACTTCATTCGCAAGCCTCCTTCGCCTTCTCTGCCTCAATTTCCGCACGTTGGAGGGTGTGCATCCGCGCGATATGGTCGGCCATCATTAGATATTCCCGCTCATGCCATGTCCCCGCGTGCGTCTCGCGGATTTTTTTGCGGAACAACTCAAGGTCGCCCATGAAGCATCCGCATTGGATCAGCGGCTCGGAACCGTCGGCAAAAAGCCAAACCAGCGTCGTCCGATTTGAGCGGCCGCACTGCCCCAGCGTCAATACTGGCCGCTTCATCCACAGTTTTTTGCCGCGGAGGTTCGCCTCGCTGAGGTCCGCCCCGCTGAGGTTCGCCCAGCTGAGGTTCGCCCTGCTGAGGTCCGCCCCGCGGAGGTCCGCCCCGCGGAGGTTCGCCTCGCTGAGGTCCGCCCAGCTGAGGTCCGCCCCGCGGAGGTTCGCCCCGCGGAGGTTCGCCTCGCTGAGGTTAGCCCAGCGGAGGTTCGCCCTGCTGAGGTCCGCCCCGCGGAGGTCCGCCCCGCGGTGGTCCGCCCCGCTGAGGTTCGCCTCGCTGAGGTCCGCCCCGCTGAGGTTAGCCCCGCGGAGGTCCGCTTTTTCTTTTTCCGCCGCTTCGTGGAGTGTCGCCGCCTCGATCTCAAGAGCAGCCCGACCGACCCATGAGGCAAACTCGATCTTGATCATCATTCCTTGACCTCGCTTTCGTTTATGATGGACGCCCGCTCGACCGCATCCTCGAAGGCCGCCAGAAATTCCCGTTTCTCTTCTTTCGTCCAATGGTTCACTTTTCTTTTTCCTTTCTTGTTTATTTGCGTTTTGAGGCCCTTCCGGCGCGACTTAGCGCCGTGGGAGGGTGATTGCACCCGCCGCGACTAAGTGCCCCTTATTTTTGCGTTTAGGCGGTTTTCTCAAGGTCCCGCCTTGCCTTGTCCGGTTCTACAAGGCACAGCGCCTCGATCATCCGTCTGTAACCGTCTTCCCAGATCCGCCCCCGGGCCGCGCCCAGCACGGAGCCCACCAGTCCGGCGAAGTCGGTCTCGCGGAAGAGCGGCCAGCGCCCGGTCTTCCAGTCTTCCCGGGCGGCTCTCGCCCCCGCTTCCGCGTCCGAGCCGTATTCCCGCAGCACCGCCACGGCCTCAGCCCTGTTCATGGTTTCGCGATCTCCGTGTAGCCGAAGACAACCGTAATGGTGGTCACGGTCTCGATCCCGATCCCGGCGTCTTGCATTTTGTTTTCGACATTGAGGCATGCGTTCCATACCTCATGCCCGACTACATCCGACATCTCCCGAGCGCATTTGTCCAGCGCGGCCTGTAATTCTTCCGGTATCATTTCCCCGCCTCCCCGATCTGCCGCTTGAGCGCGTCGCGATCCTGCTGCCAGCGGAGGATCACGGCGATCTCCGGTTCCCTGACGGCCTCCAGAAGCATGACTGCTTTGCGGTAGGTCGTCTCGTCGTTGAATCCCTTCGGGAACAGTTCCGCCCGAGCGCTGAAGTGCTTGCTCAGCTTGTCCACCATGACCAGCAGCGCCAGCCCCTCGTCGATCTTCGTCTGGCAGCGCTCGATCTCTTCCCGGAGCTCTTCCGCCGTTCCCCCTGCGGGTTCGGGGTTGCCCGTGTCCCCCCGCGGGGCCATGCCCCACGTTTCCGCCGCTTCGACCGGGTTCATGCCGTCACCCCCTGCGCGTCAGCTGCCTTACCCGTGCGGGTCAGGCTCCGGGCAAAATTTTTTCGGACTTCCCGGAGCCCGAGACGGGCGATCTCTTCCAGCAGGTCGCCGGAAATGCGCCGCCCGGTCTCCGCCGCAAGGACCTTGATCTCGCGGTGTGTCTCCTCTTTGAGTTTGACGAATTTTCCCTTCATACTTTCCCCTTTCGTTCCTTGCCTTCGCAGGTCATACCTTGCCTGCCTGGGTCATAATATAACCCCTGCTCGTCAGCTTGTCAAGTGCAAAAAGTATAAAAAATGCAAAAAAGTTGAAAAATTATTGTTTTTGTGGTATATTATGCCGGAAGTCCACCAAAAAAGGAGGTCAGAGCATGAAAATCATCGATCTTGTCTTGCAAAACGCTTTCCGGCTGATGCGGCAAAAAGAGGATTCTTCCGCGGATATGGCGCGGAAGTTGGGTATTTCCGGCGCCCACATGACCAGAATTTTGAAGGGTAAAACGATTTATCTCAGCGACGAAACATGGACCCGGATAGAGCCGATTATCACACCGTATATTCGCACAAATTCCCCTGCACCTAACCCCTCTGACCCTTCCCAGCCGCCGGAAGTGGCCGCCGTCCTTCACTCAGACCTTCCTCCGGCGGAAAAGGCGGAAATCTTGAGCGCCCTATATTCCCGCCGCCAGAGCGAGGAGCGGGTCACGCTCCCGGCTCCGCCGACCCTTCCGCATCCGCCCGCGCCGAAAAACTCCGGCGAAAATACCACCCGGCACAAAGTCCGGTGGCATGAGGCGGTCACCTGCCCCCGCTGCGAAGAGTTCCTCGTCATCCCCTCGGATGGCGATAAGATCATCTGTCCCGAGTGCGGCCTTAAGCTCAGGCTCGGTATCGTTGCCCCTGAAGAAGAAAAAGGAGAGAAAAAATGAAGATCGCCTGTCCCTCATGTAAAGCTCAATTCGAGGTCGAAGCCCAGCACGCCGGAAAGGTCGCCCCCTGCCCGCAGTGCGGCGCCCAGATGCAGATCCCGGCCCCGGTGGCGGAAACGGTCGCCGCCGCGCCCCCCGCTCCAAAGGTCGAAGTCGTGACGATCCGCAAGATCGCTCACGGCGTCGCCCTGGGGCTCTTCGAATACTCGGCCATCTGCGGGATCGTCGCCCTTGTCTGCTTCCTGATCTTCGGCAGCTGTCAGGCCCGGGCGGTAAATCGTGACGTCCAGCGGGCGGTTCAGGGGATCCGCTGATGGCGCTGCGCAAGATCCGCCAGACGTGGTACGTCTACTACAGAGACGGCGGAACGATCCGCACAAAGTCCCTCCGGGTGCACACCCGGACCGAAGCGGAACGCCTCCACGATCTCTATATGGAGGCGCTCCGCGTCAAGCGCGCGGAAACGGCTCTCCGGCGCGAGTTCGGCGGAGCCTTCCCCGTTGCACCCTCCGCGCTTCAAGTCCCCCCGGCGGCCCCGGAAGAGGCCATAGCGCCCGCCCGGAAGCGCCTGCGGATCTCGGCAATGTGGGACTTGGCGGTCTCCCGCCGCCGTCTCTCCGACAGTCACCGGAAAATCTGGGAAGCCTTCGCCGCCCGCTCCGGGCTCACCTACGCGGACCAGTGCACCCCAGCAGCCGCTCTCGCGTACCTCGAGCGCCACTATGCCGCGGGGAACGGAAAGACGTGGAACAACGTCAAGAGCGCCCTTTCGACCGTCTTTCGCCAGTGCTTGGTCGAGGCGGGGCTTCCCGCGTCGCCCTTCCGGCTCGTCCCTCAAAAGCTGGTCGAGACCGTAGAAAAGCACCGTAACCTCACCGGGGAAGAGTTCGACCGTCTCTTCCGGGCGGCCAGTCCCCAGCTGCAAGTGCTGCTCATGCTTTCCCGCTGGACTACGCAGCGCCTTGAGACCTGCGCCCGGATGACGCCGGAGCAGTTCGACTTTTCCCGGCTCGTTTTCACCATCGAGCCGGGGAAGACCGCCCGGTTCGGGAAGTGGGTCTGCGTTCCGATCATGCCGGAGCTTGAGGCGTACCTCCGGCCCATCCTCGCGCAGTGCCCTCCGGGAAAGCCCATCGCCGCCCATTTCGGCTCCGTGAGCAACGCTGGGATCTCGCAGCAGTGCCGCCGCCTCATCCGGTCTCTCGGGATCCCCGACACCGCCGCCGGGAAGGCCTCTTTCCACTCGGTCCGGGGGACCGCCATCACCTGGTATAAGGAGCACGGCGTCAAGGGGGAAGAGCTCCGGGCGATCACGGGCCACGAGACCTCGGACGTCGAGGACGTCTACGCCCGCGATATCGCCAGTCTTGAGACCATCGCCAGAGCCTCCCGCGAGGCCTCAAAGTGACCTCCAAGCGTATGTGCTCAGGTATGTAACGCGCCCCATTTTCCACCTCACTGCATGGGTTCTCATCCCGTCAACAGGGGTTCGACTCCCCTTGGAGATGCCATTTTTTTGCCTTGATTTATAAAGAGTTGCACAAAAAAGCCCCGCCGGGGCGGGGCCGAAAAGGGTGTATGTGCTCTCGTATGTATCAGAGCTTGCGGGTCTCCACCAGCCGCCAGACGGAGCGGGGGACCGGACTCTTGCCCGTCCGGTAGCCGGAAAGGGTCACGGCGGTAACGCCCGTATACTCGGCCAAAGCCTTGCCGGTCATGCCCGTTGCGGCGCAGAGATCCCGGAACCGCTGCGCGAGTGTGTCCGGCGTGATCCACGCCCTCCCCTCTGCGTCGGTATACTCTGGCTTTCCCCCGGTGAAGTCCTCCACATAGTCCATCCCGTCGAAGTTCCTCCGCTTCATATCTTCCTCCATATCTTCCCAAGAGCTTATTTCATCATCATCGGGGAGCTCGAGTTCATCGAAGTCCACGAGGTCCCCTTCTTCGTCAAAGTCATACAGTATATCCACGCGCTTCACTTTTTTTCTCCGCTTGCGGCGGCGTTCAGCGCCGCGCAGCCTTCGATGCAATAGCTGACTTCGATCTCCGCCCAGTCGGCATCGGCGAAGCCGAAAGAGATGTCTACGATCTCTTCTTCGCCCCGGTCTTCGATCCACGGCTCTGGCCGAAGCGTCAGCCCGCGAAGGTCGCTTTCCCACGTCACCGCATTCTCAGCCGCCGCAAGGGCGTGCTTTTTCAGATCTTCGATGGTGACTTCCCCGGTCGGGATCTCGATCTCCCGCTCCGCGAGAGTGACCCCTTCGCCGGAATTGTCATAGACGTACAAGGTTGCGATTTCGATTTTCATTTTTCTTTTCTCCTTTTTTTCGTTCCGGGGGCCTTTTCCCTGTCACGCTCTTAATATACACCCGGAAAATCAAAATGCAAGCGAAAAATTAAAGATTTTTGAAAAAAAATTAAAAAATATTTAATTTCACCACAAAAAAAAAAGCCCCCGGAGGGGCTGAAAAAGCGG
>JAFSYV010000058.1 GCA_017443585.1 Lentisphaeria bacterium
GAGGCCGTTGATGGTGCAGTGGACCCCGCTGACGCCGCATTTGACGGCGGCCAGGGCGTTGGCGGCGGCCATATTGTAGTCGTTGTGGCCGTGGAAGTCGCAGCGCAGCCCGGGAAAGGCCGCGGCCATGAGCGAGATGCCCCGGGTGACTTCGTCGGGGTGGAGCCTGCCCAGCGTGTCGCAGAGCATGAAGCGCTCCACGGGCAGGTCCCGGAGGGCGCTGATCTGGGAAAGCACATAGTCGAAGGAGTCGAAGACGCCCCCGGACCAGTCTTCGAGGTAGAGATTGACCCGGAGCCCCGCGGAGACGGCCTTTTCGACCTCGCGCCGGATGTCGGCGAAGTGCCTTTCGGGAGTCTTTTTGAGCTGGATCTCGCAATGGGCCCGGGAGCCTTTGCAGAGCAGATTGAGGACTTTGCCGCCCACGTTTCTGATCCACTCCACGGAGCGGCCTCCGTCCACGAAACCGAGGATCTCGAGCTTGCCCGGGTCGTCGTGGATCTCGCTCCAGGCGAGGATCTTTTTGACGCTTTCCCGTTCCCCTTCGGAAACTCTCGCGGAGCCGATCTCGGCCCGGTCCACCTTCAGCCGCCTGAGGAGCATCCGGACGATGTCCAGCTTCTCGTCGGGGGTGAAGGAAACTCCGGGGGTCTGTTCCCCGTCCCTCAGCGTGGTGTCGAGGACCTCGACGTAAAGATCTGTGTTGGGATGCTTCATGGGGCCCCCCTTTTTTTTGAACGGATCTTATTCCGCGGCGGCGGCGGTCTTGCGCTTGGCGATCTTGCTTCTGGCCACGGCGCTGGTTTCCAGGTCTCCCAGCATGATGCGGATGCGGCGGATATTTTCCTGACACTCGGGTATCTTCACCTTTTCGAAAAGGTTGACCCGCTGGCCCGTGGTGCGGAGCTCTTCCGAAAGCAGATCGAACTGCATCTGCAGGACCTTGTGTTCTTCCCGGAGTTCCGCGGCCCGCTTCAGAGCGTCCACCGCGTCGTCGATGTACCAGTCGGTGGCGAAACGGTCCACCGGGATGTTTTCGAAGTCGATCCCGTCGAAGACCGGGATGGGGACGCCGGCGATGTTCTGGGTCGAGGTGCGGACCGTGCCGATCTTCACCTTGGAAGCCGCCAGTCTGGCCGCGGCGGGGTCGCCGAAGAAGATCATGCTCCGGGCCAGCACGCCCCGGAGTTCCTGCTGACGGCGGAGATTTTCCTCAAGCAGATCGGCGCTCCGGCGCACTTCGGCCTGGAGCTGCTGTTTTTTCAGCTGCAAGGTGGGGAGAAAACGGCGGAACTGCTTCAGCGCGTCCTGCTGTTTTTTCTGCTCCTGCTTGGTGAATTTGATCTTTTCCGCCATAGGATCAGGACTCCTTGGGCCAGTACTGGCCGATCAGGTCGGTCTTGATGCCCACTTCGGCGGGTTCGAAGCAGTCCGCCAGGATCTTCCAGCCCAGATCGAGGGCGTTTTCCAGAGGAATGTTCACTTCGAGGTTCATCATCTCGGCTTCGAAACGCTTGCCGTACTTGAGCAGTTTGTTGTCCCAGCCGGACATCTTGAAGCCCATGGACTGCTTTTCGACGGTGCTCTTGAAGTCGGCGTAGAGCCGGATCATGGCGTCCATGATGGCCCGGTGGTCGCTGCGGGTGCGGCCGTTGACCTGCTGTTTCAGACGGGAAAGGGAGCCGAAGGGCTCGATGCGCCCGTTGCGCAGGTAGAACTGGCCTTCGGTGATGTACCCGGTGTTGTCGGGGACGGGGTGGGTCACGTCATCGCCGGGCATGGTGGTCACGCCGAGGATGGTGATGGAGCCCGCGCCGTCGAAGTCCACCGCCTTTTCATAGCGGGCGGCCAGCTGGCTGTAAAGGTCGCCGGGATAGCCGCGGGTGGCGGGGATCTGTTCCATGGTGATGGCGATCTCCTTGAGGGCGTCCGAGAAGTTGGTCATGTCGGTGAGGAGCGTCAGCACCCGCTTGCCCTTGAGAGCGTAGGCTTCGGCCACGGCCAGAGCCATGTCGGGGACCATCAGGCACTCCACGATGGGGTCGGCGGCGGTGTGGATGAACATGACGGTCCGGGAAAGGGCCCCGTGCTCGTCGAGGGTCCGCTTGAAGATCAGATAGTCGTCGTACTTGATGCCCATGCCGCCCAGCACGATGACGTCCACCTCGGCCTGCAGCGCGATGCGGGCGAGAAGTTCGTTGTAGGGTTCGCCGGCGATGGAGAAGATGGGGAGCTTCTGGGACTCCACCAGGGTGTTGAAGACGTCGATCATGGGGATGTTGGTCCGGATCATCTTCCGGGGGATGATGCGCTTGGAAGGGTTCACCGAAGGCGCACCGATGGCGATCATGTCCGAGAGGATCTCGGGCTTGCCGTCGCGGGGATAGCCCCGGCCGTTGAAGACCCGTCCCAGCAGATCCGCGGAGCTGGAAACCTGCATGGGGTGGCCCAGGAACCGGACCTGATCCCCCGTGCCGATGCCCCGTGAGCCGGCGAAGACCTGCAGGGCGACCTTGCCGTTGTCGAGGCGGATCACCTGCGCGAGGGAGGTCCCCCGGCGGCTGGTCACTTCGGCCAGTTCGTTGTAGCCCACGCCGTCGGCTTCGACGGTGATGACGTTTCCCGCGATATGGATGATCTTGTGATAGACTTTACGCATTTTTGGTCTCTCCGGGTTCGTTGAGTTTGTCTTCGATGGCGGCGTACTGCTTCTTGTACTCCGGCGTCTCTTCGCGCAGGTAGTTCAGGTCCATGCAGAGCTGGCGCAGTTCGAGGAAGTAGCGCCGGGCGTCGTCCTTGCCCGTGAAGCCGAACTCCTGTTTCAGCACCCGGAGCACCAGATCGAAACTTCTCTTCTGCCGGTCGGCGCTGGTGGCGCCGTCCACTTCGTCGAAGGTGTTCTGCTGCAGATAGACGTAGTCCAGAAACTCGCTCTTGAGGTAGATGACGAAGTCCTCGATGGCGGTCCCTTCTTCGCCGATGACCTTCATCATGGAGCTCACTTCCGCGCCGCGGCGGAGGATGCCGCGGGCGAAGTCCAATCCTTCGGTGTCCACCACGCTCTTGTACTTGCTCCAGCTTTCCAGAGGATGGATGGCGGGATAGCGCCGGGCGTCGGAACGTTCCCGGGAAAGACCGAGGAAGGCGCCCACCACCTTCAAGGTGGCCTGGGTCACGGGCTCTTCGAAGTTGCCGCCCGCGGGGGAGACCGCGCCGCCGATGGTGACGGACCCCGTGTCGCCGGAGCGGAGCTTCACCAGACCGGCCCGCTCGTAGAAGCTGGCGATGAGGGACTCCAGATAGGCGGGGAAGGCTTCCTCGCCGGGGATCTCCTCCAGACGGCCGGACATCTCGCGCAGCGCCTGCGCCCAGCGCGAGGTGGAGTCGGCCAGAAGCAGCGTGTTGAGCCCCATCTGGCGGTAGTATTCGGCCAGCGTCACCGCCGTGTAGACCGACGCCTCACGGGCGGCCACCGGCATGGAGCTGGTGTTGCAGATGATGATGGAACGGTCCATGAGGGAGCGTCCCGTGCGGGGGTCTTCCAGTTCGGGATATTCCCGGAGGATCTCCACCACTTCGCCCGCCCGTTCGCCGCAGGCGGCGACGATGACCACGTCGGCTTCGGCGTAGCGGCTCAGGGCGTGCTGGAGCACCGTCTTGCCCGCGCCGAAGGGCCCGGGGGTGCAGAAGGTCCCGCCCACGGCCACCGGGAAGAAGGTGTCGATGGTCCGCTGCTGGGTGATGAGGGTCTTTTCGGGGAGCAGCTTTTCGGCGTAGTCCGAGATCGGGATCTTCACCGGCTGGAACTGGGTCATGGTGATCTTGCGCTTTTCGCCCCGGTCGTTCACCGCTTCGGCCATGGTGTCGTCGATGGTGAATTCGCCCGCGTTGGCGAC
>JAFSYV010000059.1 GCA_017443585.1 Lentisphaeria bacterium
GGGCAGATCATCAAGGCCCGGAGCCACGCGAAGCAGACCTTCCTCATCCAGCTTTCGGTGGGGGCGGACCGCCACGCGGGCTACCTGCCCAGTCCCGAAGGGGACCGGCTGGGCGGTTACGGCGGCCTCATCATCAACGGTCAGGTGGGCTCCGCCGGGGGCTACAAGCTCTGCGACGACACCGTGGCCGCCATCAACGCCCTCTTCGACTGATGAAGGGCTTCTACTGCGGCATCGACCTGGGGAGCACCTCGGTCAAGGCGGCGGTCTTCGACGCGGAAGGAAAACTCCGGGGCGCGGGGAGCTGCGAATACACCCTTGATACCCCCGGCCCCGAGCTGGTGGAGCTGGATCCGGAAATCTACTGGCAGTCGGCCCGCGCCGCCGTGGACACGGCCCTCAAGGCCGCTGACATCGCTCCTTACGAAGTGCGTTCCGTCGGCCTCACCGGGCAGGCGGAGACTCTGATCCTGCTCGATGACCGGGGCGTTCCTTTGCGAAAGGCCATCGTCTGGCTGGACAACCGGGCCGTCGAAGAGGCCGCCGAGCTGGAAAAGACTTTCGGTCTCGGCGAGCTGGCCGCAATGTCGGGCCAGACGGCGGTCCTGCCCTGCTGGCCCGCGCCGAAGCTCCTGTGGGTGAAGCGTCACGAGCCCGAAGTGTTCTCCCGCATCTCCAAGGTGCTGATGGTGGAGGACTTCGCCGCATGGAAGATGACGGGCGAATTCCATACCTCGCCGGGGCTGCTCCCCTCCACATTGTACTTCGACATGCGTACGAAAACGTGGGCGGAAAAGATCATGGACCATATCGGGCTCCCCCTGTCGGTCCTGCCGGAACTTTCCGGCTCCGCCAAGGCACGGGAACTGCTCCCCGGCGCGACGGTCGCCGTAGCTCCCATGGACCACATCTGCGGCCATCTGGGTTCCGGCGGCGGAGAAGGACTGGTCACGGAGTGCACGGGGGGCTCCCTCGCCCTCTGCGCCATGACCGACCGCTATCTGCTGGATCCTCAGTTGCGGATCAGCACTTACCTGGGCTGGCGGGAGCGGGATTACGCCCTGCTGCCCTGGGCGCCCACCGCCGGGATGATGCTCCGGAAATTCCGGGACGAGTTCTCGGGCGGCATGAGTTACGACCAGCTGGGCGAAGCCGCTTCCGCCGTCCCGCCGGGGAGCGACGGACTCATCCTGCTCCCCCATCTGGCGGGGGCCGTTTCGCCCACTCCCGCGCCGCAGGCACGGGGCGCCGTCAAGGGGCTGACGCTGGCCCACACACGGGGCCACTTCGCACGGGCCATCATGGAGTCGGTGGCCTATCTGCTCCGCGAGAACGCCGAAGCGCTCCGGGAATTGGGCATGGAGCTGAAATGCGTCCGCGCCCTGGGCGGCGGGGCCAAAAGCGCCCTGTGGGCCCAGATCAAGGCCGATGTGCTGAAACTTCCCGTGAGCGTGGGGAGCTGTGACGAGCCGGTGGCCTTGGGGGCGGCGATCCTCGGGGCCGTGGCCGCGGGGGATTTCGCTTCCGCTTCCGAAGCGGCGCAGATCATGGGCGGCAGTGAAAAGATCTTCACGCCGGGCAAAGACGCGGAGCGCTACGAGGCGTGTTACCGCGAGTATCTGAAATTCAACCAATACATCTTAGGAGAAAGCAAATGAAAGTCCGTGCCGGTTTCGTCGGATTCGGCGAGGTCAACACCCCCCGTGAATTCATCGACGGCCGCTGTCAGGCCGCCGCGGATGCCCTGAAAAAACAGGGGATCGAACTTTACTGCGCCGCGCCCGTCAGCGACGACCCCGCCGGGGAGCAGGCCGCCCGTGCGGTCGCCGAACTGAAAAAGCACGAGTTCGACGCGCTGGTGATCTGCATCGCGGGGTGGATCCCCTCGTGGGCGGTGATCCGGGTCATCGAAAACTTCAAGCATCTGCCCATGCTCCTCTGGGGACAGTCCGGCTGGTACGAGGGCAAGCACTTCGTCACCACGGCGGACCAGGCCGGATCCACCGCTCTGCGGGGCCCCATGGCGGCCATGGGCTACACCTTCAAGTACCTGGTCAACTTCAAGGACGGTCTGCCCCGCACGGGTGAGGCCGCCGCCTTCCTCCGGGCGGCTTCCGCCGCCGCCGCGCTGCGGAAGGAGCGCATCGGCATGACGGGTTACCGGGACATGCGCCTCTACGGCACCTGCTACAACGCCGCGCTCCTCAAGAGCGTCCTGGGGGTGGAGATCGAACACTGCGACCTCATGGAGGTGCTGGAGCTGGAAAAGAAGTGCTCCGCCCGCGCCGTGACGTCCGCGGTGAACAGGATCCGCAAGGAGTGGACCGTGAAAGGAACTCCTCGGCCGGGGACGCTGGAAAACACCGCGAAACTGGCGCTGGCCTTGAAGGCTCTCCTCGAGGAACGCAAGTGGAACGCCTTCAGCTTCTGCGACGTGGACGGGATCAAGAAGCTTCTCAAGTTCGCCCCCGCCGGAGCCATGACGCTTCTTCACGAACTCGCCGACGTGGTCACCGTGCCCGAGAACGACTCCTACGGCACCGTCACCGCGCTGCTGATGAAGCTCCTCACGGGGACCCAGGTGGGCTACCTCGAATTCTACGAATTCACCAAAGACTCCGCCCTCATGGGGGTGCCCGACTACGTGCCGGGGGCGCTGGTGAAGGGCAGGATCACCGTTTCGCCCAAGGCCTTCGGCTCCTTCGGGGAGGGCCTGCTCAACATTTCCAAGCTCAAGACGGGGACCGTCACCATCGCCCGGCTGAACGAGAACGTTTACGGCGAGCTGTCGCTCCACGCGGCCTTGGGGCAGGCCGTGGCCCCGCCCGACTGGGAAGAGGCCGGATGGACGCCTCCCGCGCCCCATCTGCCCAGTCTGGAGATCAAGCTGGGCCGGAACGCCGACGAATTCCTCGCCGAAGTGGCGGGCCAGCACTACATCCTCGCCTACGGCGACGTCCGCGAACTTCTCCTCGAATTCTGCGGCCTCACCGGCATCGAATACGTCGAGTGAAGACACATGCGGCCTGCGCCTTGAAGGACGCAGGCCGCATTTTTTTGTGTCCGGTCACCGGAGAAGGTCTCCGGCACGGGGCTTTACTTCAGCTTCTGCCAGCTGGTGCGGTTGAAGAGCGCGTTGCTGTTGGGGTCGAAGGAGGCCGTGGAGGCGTTGGGGGTGTTGAACCCGGAGTTGTGATAGATCACTTCGCCCTCCTTGTTGATCCACGCGTGGTCGTAGCGGCTGTCCACCAGCATTTTTTTGCCGGTGTCCGGGTTGGTCACGGTGTCCACGTCGCGGATGTATTCCGACCACATGTTCCGCACCTTGTCCTGCGTTTTGGACGCGGAAGAGGCCGTCTGCATCTGCTTGTCGTGGATCTCGTTCTGGATGCGGATCCACTCGGCCACGCGGCGGGCGGTGATCTGGTTGATCAGGGCGATGAACTGGGGATTCATCCGGACGCTGGTGATGATCTCCTGCAAAGTCTTCTTCGTCGCTTCCTCGGCTCCCGCCGGGCAGCTGCAGGACATGGGCATGAGGATCTCCGCGAGGCAGTTGTAACCCATGCCGGGGCGGTTTTCCACCGCCAGGATCGGCAGAGAGAAGACAATGCTCACCTTCATGCCGCCGCGTCGGCCTTCGTAGCGGATGACCAGTTCGGTGAAGAGCATGCCGGTGAGCTTGATGCCCCGTTCCCGCGCCTGCCGGAGCCGGGCGTTGAACAGATCCTGGGGGGGCTTCCGGGGATTGAAGCGGGCCTCGACCAGCCGGAGATCGGTCACATTGTGGTCCCGCTGGGCTCCGGCGGCCAGCGTATTGGCGAGGATCTTCGGATCCCGGAGGAAAGGCACCTGCTGGAGCCGCCCCAGGGCCGGAAGCAGCTGCTGCGAGGAAAAGATGATCTTCGTCTTCTGATCCGGCGAGAGCGCCCACACGTACCAGTGCACCGGGAGTTCCCGCCGGGTGGTCCACGTGGTTTTGCCCCCGGCGAGCCAGTTCCGGGGGATGCTGCAGCTCGCCACCGGGATCTGCGTCCGCTGGTCGACGAGGAAGAACCTGCCGCTGCCCTCCCGTGCGGATGCGGCCGCCGCCATCGTCATGGCGGCCAGAATTACCGTCACCATTTTCACTTTGTTCATGATCTGCCTCCTGATTTGTGAACAAGTTTTTTTGTCGAAGTACCGTTGCTTCGAATGATTCAGACCTGTCGTTCCGGCGCTGTCCCGAAGGACTCGGCGAGGTTCAGGAGGATCTTCACCACCTGTTCCATGCCCTGCACGTCGGCGTATTCCCGTTCGCCGTGGGCGTTGTACCCGCCGTAGCCCAGATTGGGGCAGGGGAGCCCCATGAAGGAGAGCCGGGCCCCGTCCGTACCGCCCCGGATGGGTTTCCGCAGGGGCTCCAGCCCCGCTTTGCGGATGGCCTCTTCGGCCCGGCTGATGAGGAAGGGGTATTTTTCGATCACTTCGGCCATGTTCCGGTACTGGTCGGTGATTTCGAGTGTCGCCGTGCCGGGGCCGTATTTCCCGTCGATCGCTTCGGCCGCCTTGCGGAACTGCTCCTTGCGCGCTTCGAAAAGCCCCCGGTCGTGGTCCCGCAGGATATAGCGGAATTCCGCTTTGGAAACGCTGCCGGAACTCCCCGTCAGGTGGTGGAATCCCTGGCGCATGGCCGTTTCCTCGGGAACTTCGTGGGCAGGCAGCAACGCGTCGAACTCCATGGCCACCCGCTGGGCGTTGATCATGACGCCTTTCGCGCTCCCCGGATGGACGGAAAGGCCCTTGAACTTCACGACGGCGCGCGCGGCGTTGAAGTTTTCGCTTTCGATGACTTCCGGCGCTCCCCCGTCCACGGTGTAGGCGAAAGCTGCGCCGAAAAGATCGAGGTCGAAGAAGTCCGCTCCCGCCCCGATCTCCTCGTCCGGCGTGAAGGCGATGCACAGGGGGCCGTGAGGGAGTTTCCTGTCGAGGAGCTCCGCCACCGCGGTCATGATGGCGGCGATGCCCGCCTTGTCGTCGGCTCCCAGGAGCGTGGTCCCGTCGGTGGTGACGAGGGTGTGTCCCTTCAACGCCGCTTTGGGGGAAAGCAGAATGCCGCTCGTACCCAGAGGGATGGGGGAGCCGTCCCAGTTTTCGATGATCTGCGGCTTCACCCCCGCCCCGGAGGCCTCTCCCGCCGTGTCCAGATGGGCGATGAAGCCCAGAGCGGGAGCCTTTTCGCAGCCGGGCGAGGCCGGGACCTTGGCGTAAACGTAACACTTGTCGGTCAGCGTCACCGATCCGAGGCCCAGTTCCCGAAGTTCCTCCCGGAGCACTTCCGCCAGACGGAACTCCTTTTCGGCCGAGGGGTGGGAGGGAGAGCTTTCCTCGGAGCGGGTGTCGAAGGAAACGTAAGTCAAAAATCTTTCCAAAACGCTTTTCATCGGTCTTTCCCTTTCGCTCGCCTCATAATATAGCACGAGTCGGGCTCATTTGCAAATTTCGGCAAAAGGCGTTTTTTCCCCGTTTCAGGCGTTGACTTTTCCCTTCTTGCGGGGTATATTGAGACAAAGGCCAATCCCATTCAGAAGACAAAGGAGTGAAAAATGCACCGTCCCGAACTTCAGCTCGATACCGCAAAGGTCGTCGGTCCTCTCAAAGCCCTCAACGGCGGCAATCTGGCCCCGCCCCTGAACAACTCCAACACCATGGAC
>JAFSYV010000060.1 GCA_017443585.1 Lentisphaeria bacterium
ACATGGCCGACTACTCGCAGTTCCGGGCCGCCGCCGACGCGGTAGCCCAGCTGCTGACCCACCTGGGCAACGGCTGTCCCAATCTCCTCGACCGCCACAACAACCCCGTGTGGGCGGGGCTGGCCGAGGAACGTCTCACCGCCATGCTCATCACCGACGGGCATCATCTCCCCGGCGAACTCATCAAGGTCTGCGTGCTGACCAAGGGCGTGGACAAGGTCATCGTCACCAGCGACGCCACCGAGGCCACCGGCTACAAGCCGGGCCCCTGCTTCGTGCTGGGCAACGACTCCATTCTGGAGCCCAACGGAAAACTCCACAACCCGGTGAAGAAGTGCCTCGTGGGGTCGGCCTCCACCGTTTCCATGTGCATGGCCTTCCTCGAATCCCTGAACATCTGGACCGAAGAAGAGCTGACCAAGATGGGCCGGACCAACGCGCTGGCTCTCCTCAACAGCTGATCTTTCTTCGAAAAACGGAAAAACACGGCGGCGGCGGGACTTCTTCGGCCCGGCCGCCGCGTCGTTTGCACAAGCCATGTCGGATTTCCTGCTGCTGCCGCTCCTGGGCGGCATCTGGACTTTGGTTTCGATCATCGTGATCCGCGCCCGCGAGGCGGGGGTCCACCCGGTCGTCTTCTATTTCGCGGGCACGACGGTTTCGACGGTGCTCTGCTGCCTTGCGTCGTTCCTGCCCGGAATGGCGCCGGTCGACTTTTCCCTTCCGGGAACACTGCCGGTCCTCGGGTGCTTCGCCGCCGCCTCGCTTCTCAACGCATCGGGGCAGGCTGTCACCATGTACAACCTGAAATCCGGCGGCCGGGCGCTGGCGGTCGCGATCCCGCAGCTTTCCTTTCTGTTCCCCTTTTTCTGCACCATGCTCTTTTGGGGAGAGCCCGCCGACTTCCGGCGCATTCTGGGCGTGGCGGTCATCACCCTTGCCGTATTCCTCTCGAGTTACGGCTCCCCGAGAAACGACGTCCCCGGCCAGTGGAATCTCAAACGACTGGGCTTTTCGCTCATCACCGTGGTTCTGGCGGGGATGAGCCAGACGACGGTGGTCATGTCGTCCTATCTTTACGGCTCCCCCGTCTCGGGCATGCTCAAGACTTTCGTCTACATCGTGACGGCCGCGCTCTTTTTCGGGATCCTGACCCTCTTCGAAATCAGGAGAACCGGGTTTCCCGCCCTCCGGAAATTGAAATTCGGCGGGCTTTGGGGCATCGTCGCCACGGTGTCCAATCTGCTGCTTTTCTACTGCGTGGAGCTTTTCACCCGGCAGGGCCGGAGCGGCATCGTCTACGCCGTGGCCTGCGCCTCGCTGATGGTTTTCATCATGATCTACACGAGGTTCCGCCTCAAGGAAAAACTTACTTTCCTGCAGAACTTGGCCGCGCTCGGCATGATCGCAGGCGTCCTCATGGTCCGGCTGGGAGGAGGGAACTGACATCATGATATCGCGGATCCTTTTCGTCTGTCACGGCAACATCTGCCGCAGCCCCATGGCGGAGTTCATCCTGAAGGAACTGCTCCGGGAACGAGGATTCGAAAGCGAGTTCGAGGTCGCTTCCGCCGCCACCAGCGCGGAGGAGCTGGGCAACGGCGTCTATCCGCCTGTCCGGCGGCTCCTCGAAGCACGGGGCATCGACTGCTCCGGCAAGCGGGCGCGCCGCCTCACGCCCGCGGATTACGGCCGCTGGGACCTTTTCGTCGGCATGGATCAGGCAAACTTGCGCAACATGAGACGGCTTTTCGACGGCGACCCGGCGGGGAAGGTCCGTCTGCTCCATGAGTTCGGGGGGATCCCCGGCGAGGTGGAGGATCCCTGGTACACGGGCGAGTTCAAACGCGCGGAAGAGGAGATCCGCGCCGGATGCTCAAGGCTGCTCGACTGGCTCCTCGACGGAAGAAAGAATGCTTGAGCCCCCTCAGCGTTTAATCTCCATGACGCGCCGGCGGGCTTCGTCCAGCTGGTGTTTGACGCCTTTGTCCTTCGGAGCCATCCGGTGGGCCTCTTCGAGCAGAAGCAGCGCCTTCGAATTCTCGCTGCGCAGCAGCGCGGCGTTGCCCTTGTAGAAGAATTCCTCCATGTCGCCCCGATAACAGAGGGCGAGTTTTTCAAGTATCTCCGCCGCTTTGGCGTTTTCCTTCCGATCCAGACAGTACTCCGCCGCGTCGCCGAGGAGCATCTGGGGAAATCCGTCGGTGATGGTGCAGATCTGCCCCCACCAGGGGTTGTCGAGAAGCCGGCAGACGAGCTCGTATCCGCGGGCGGCGTCTCCGCGCTTGAAGGCCCACGCCGCCGCCATGGCCTGATGAAAGACCTCCACGGTGATCCGGTCCGGAGCGGCCAACTCTTCCGGCGGCGTCAGACGCTTCATGAGTTCGCCGAACTTCGCCCCGTTCCCCGCCAGCATGGCCCGGCAGGCGGCGGCAAAGACGACCCGGTAATTGACCCGTTTCCCGGTCATGGCCCGGGCGGTGACCGTTTCGGAATTCCGCCACACGGGCACGTAGGCGAACCCGGCCGCGCCGGTCCACAGCAGCAGAGCGGCGAAACCGGCGACCGCGCCGACCCTCACGGCCTTTTTCCGGCTCTCCGCCCCGGCGGAGCAGAAGGCCGTCACCGCCAGCACCACGGGAAACGAGGCGAGGAGATCGTAGCGGTCCGCCCAGTCCGCGTTGCCGATGCGGAAAAATCCCGCCGCAGGCCCCAGGAGCAGCAGAAATCCGATGGCGGCGCTGCCGATCCCCCACAGCAGGACCTCCCTTTTCCGGGGAAACCTCAGCACTGCGGCGAGCCAGAGGATCAGCAGCAGACTTGCCCCGTAAAAATACCCCCACCCCTCACCGGGGAAGTGAGGGTGAAAGGGCCCGTACCCCACGGGGAGCAGCGCCGTCACGGCGTAATTGCCCAGGCACCAGAGGAGGACGCAGGACCGTTCCCCGAATGAAAGGGCTCCGGAGACGCCGCCCTCCCCCACGGCGCCGACGTTCGACACCAGAGCCAGAACGGCGACGACGGCGTAAGGGATGAGACACTTGTAAAGGGAAAGGTCCCGTTTGCGCTTCGTCTCGAGAAAGATCCACAGCCCCAGCAGCAGGGGAAACAGCACCAGCATGGGCTTCACGGCGAAAGAGAGGCAGAAGAGCACGAAAGCCCCCCAGCTGAAGCGCCGCGCCCGGAATCCCCTGATGAAGAGGAATCCGGACCACCAGGCGCAACAGGCCAGCAGCACGTCCTTGCGTTCCGAGATCCACGCCACCGACTCCGCCCGCTGCGGCTGGCAGCACCAGAGGAGCGTCCCGCCCAGACACCACAAAATCGGCAGGGCCCGTCCGGCGTTCCCCTCCCCGCCGGGGATTCGGAGGCTCCGGAAGATCCCGTAAAGCCCGACGGCGCTCAGGAGGAAATAAAAAACGTTCCCGCCGTGGGCGGCCATGACCGCGTTCCGCGGCCCGAAGATCAGGGCTTCGATCCAGAAGCTGAAGGTCACGAGGGGCGAATGCAGTTTCAGGACGGGGGACTGGATCTGACGCAGGAGATCGTCCAGCGACGCCCCGTCCCGGAACAGCGCCGCGTAGAACTGGTCGTCCCAGATGTCGCCCCCGTAAAAAAGGGTCCGTCCGTAAAAAAGCAGAACGGCCAGCGCAATGATGCCGCAGGCCCCGAGGTCCTTCTTGTGTTCCTGAAAAAACTTCATGAGGTTACTTCTTCGGGAGTTCGAAAATCTCCACGTTGTCGATCCAGGCGATGCCCTTCTTGCCGTTGTAGCGGCTGATCCGGCTGAAGGAGAGGTAAGGTCTCCCGTCCCGGCCGAACTCCTTCGGCGTGGTGAATTCGAAGCTCTGGCGGGTCCAGGGCATGGTGCCGATGAACTTGCCGTTGTTGGTCGGGAATCCGATGGTCTTCCGGGGCTTCATGCCGCAGTCCAGCTGAAAGTAGACGCCGCCGCCCCAAGTGAAAAGACTCTGGATGTCCTGCGTCTTGATGTAGAAGGTCAGTCTGTAGCGGGTGTCGGGC
>JAFSYV010000061.1 GCA_017443585.1 Lentisphaeria bacterium
ACCCCGCCTTATCACCCGCAGTCCCCGGGAACGCCCGTACCGCAGTTCCGGCATCATCTCGCGCAGAAAGCTGTTGTCGCTCCCCTCCGGCTCGGCGCCCGCAAGAAGCAGCGGCAGCAATACGGTTCCGATCAGCAGATAACGGTTCATGTCAAACTCCTCCTCTTTTTTACGGTTCCGCATAAACCCAATGGGGTTGTCTGTGCTCCTCCTGCCTGACGACCCGGCCGCCATCGAAAGTGAGTCGATAAGAGTGCCAGATGCCCACGTCCTCATGGAAAAAGCACTGCCACTGCGGGGAAAGCATCGCGGCATTGGAGTTCAGCAGCGACTCCTTGTTCCTGTGAAAATGATGCACCAGAGTCGAGTCCGGACAGCCCGGCAGACTGTACAGCACACGAAAACTCCCGTCTTTCAGTTTCGGAGCTTTTTCCAACATGCCCGCGATCTGGCTCCGGGACTTTCCGATGAAATCCTCATCGGGGCAGCTGCATCCGGAACAAAGCAGCCCGGCCGAAAGCACAAGGAACAGAAAAACGACACCGCGCATGGCTCAAATCTCACCTTTTACAAAATATTTCCGGTATTTCGAGACGATCTCGCGAGCACTTTCGACCGTTTTCTCCGGAGGGTATTTTTCGAGCTTGGAAAGATAGAACAGCTTCTTCAATTCGGCGGGACATTTGCCCGCATTCCCGCCGCAAACATTGCTGAAAAGCGGATGGTCCCCGATCTTGAGGCGGGCGTCCGGCATCCGGTGCGAGATCGCCTCAAAAAACTCGTTGGAAAAACTTTCCCGAGTCTTCGACCACAGACGGAAATTTCCCAAACGCCAGCGTGTTTCGAGCCGCCCGGTTTTCAGATGAAAGAAGGTCTGCACCCGAACATGCTCCGCCGCGGCCCACAGCAGGACGAAAGTTGCGGTGCAGGCAAACACGATCACCTTGATTTTCAGTGCTTTTTTCATGCGGTTTCCCTCCTCTCCAAAGTAAATATAGCATACTCTTCCCAGAATGTCAAGCGCACTTTCGAAAAAGAAAAAAAGGCGGGGGAAAGCAAATGCGGCTATGCACCTGCTTTCCCCCGAAACGTCAAAGTCCGGCGAACCGTGCGGTCACTGCGCCTTGTATCTTTCGATCTCCTCCTTGGAAACGCCCATAAAGCCGACGTTGAGCCCGGCGGCCTTCAGGATCTTGGTCGCCGAAACGACCGTAAAGACCAGAATGACAAGGTTCAGCAACGGGATGAAGAGCAGGATCATCGCCACGATGGTTAAGACGATATTTTCCCTTTCCGCCTGTCTGAGACAGAACACCGAGTAGACGCAGAACAACGAGCAGAGGAGATACAGCCCCCTGGCCGGCAGTATCAAGGCCGGAACCGAAACGCGAAGCAATAGGCTCGCGACCAGAACAGCCGCCACCCCATAAAGCACAAACGCCTGATATTTGGCGATCGTGACGATCTCCTCCTTCGAGAAGTCTTTTTTCATTTCACCGTCAGTGCTCATCTTAACCTCCTGGATTGTGTTTGCGTCGGCGCCTCGCCGATCAGCTCTGGCGACAATATAGCACAAAAACAGTGAAAAGCAAGTCCTTTTTCGAAAAATCACACACTTCCGGGATCGGACTTGCGAATAATGCCCGACGTGCGTATATTATGCGAAAGCAACAATTCTTCGAGGCCCCAAATCATGCGTATCGTCCTTCTGTTCGCGTTGCGTGCCGCCGTATCGACGGCTTTTGCCGGCGACACCGCACTCAGGTCCGGTCCCTGCCGGCGAGTCTCGACCTCTCCCGGCGGCCGCGCTCAGTTGCAGAAGCCGGCGAAGGTCTGGCCGGGGCGGCCCCAGGTGAAGACGCCGTCCTCGTCGGAGTGATTCCTGCGGGCGGTGTCGCGCTCGAGAAATTCGTGACGGTAACGGGCGGCGTCCTTGCGCTGTCCCTTTTTCGCCGCGTATTCCCCGAGGTAGTACAGGGCCCAAAGGGAGTTCTCCTTGTGCAGCGCCTCCCACAGCGCCCGGTTTTCACCGGGAGTGCGTTTTTCCTTCAAGCGCGCGGCAAGCTCCTTCAAATACAGGGGCGGCACATCTTCCCCCTCGAGGGATTTCAGATACTTTTCCGCCGCCGCGCCGTCTTCGAAAACGCCGTCGAGACAGAGGAGGATATACCGCAGCCGGGCGACGGGCAGTGTTTCCGCCGCACTTTTCATGTAAAACTCCGCCTCGCTTCTGACGCTTGGAGCGGCCTTTGGAAGGGTCCCCATGAAAAATTCGGCGCAGGCGAAGGCCGCCTCGGGGCGTTTGGTCTTGCGGTACAGCTCCGTCAGGGGGCGCAGCTCCTGTTCGAGCGGATTGGTCCGCGGCGGCCGG
>JAFSYV010000062.1 GCA_017443585.1 Lentisphaeria bacterium
CCGCATCTCTGCCTCTGGAACTTGTTTCCCGGTAGAAGAATTTGGGAGGCAGGACATCGGGCGCCTGCCTGATAGGGGTATGTTCCAGTTTCGCGGCACTGAGCAGCATGGCTCGGACCGGACCTTGGGAATGGCTCCACTCCAGGTCGGGATATTGTTCAATGATGGCTTTCGCTATTTCTCCGGCTGACATTTGATTCGGCGCATTGGCCTTGAGGATTGCACAGGCCGGTTCATAGAAGATGCTGTTGCAACGCCCTGCCGGCTCAATTTCAGTTGCGGCGGAGCTGGGAGTATTCCTGCGGTTCGCGGAAGTAGCCCCGGTTGTCCGGGGGACATAGAATATCGGCGGCCGACTCCCCTGCACCATGAGGACAGGAGAACCGCTGCGGGAGGATATGCTGATCAGCATTGCACGGATGCCGCCGCTGCATTTGCGGTAATCCAGTTCCGGATTGGCCTGCCGGACGGCATTGATGATTTCCGATACTTTCATCGGATTCGGCGCATTTTGTAGAAGTACCTGAAGGCATGGTTCGTAAAAACGGCTGTTCGCGTGAAAAGTTACCATAAGTCCATTCCTCAAATTGATTTCCGTCGGCGCATATAATATATACCACCTTCATTTGATTTGCAAACCGTTTTTTTCATCCCGATCGCCCCGCATTCGGCCGTCTGCGGAAAAAGCCGGAGGACGGGCTTATTCAGAAAAATATGCACCGGGATCTTTATTTTGCAAGGCTTTGTTTTTCTTGCAATCTGCCGCAAACGGTGTTATATTTTGCCGGAGGAAAACAGCGTGAGTTACGAAGAAAAATCGGGGCCCGGGGCGAAGGTCCGGGCCTTTGCCCGGTCAAAAGCTGTCAAGGGCGTGCTCCTCGGCGGGGCAGTCCTTGTATTGGCGGCGGCCGTGCTGCTTTTTTGGGCGGATCATCAGGTGAAGAAGGCCGCGGCCTTTGTTTACACCCGGATCGAAGAGGCGCCCGCGCGGGAGTACGGGCTTCTGCTGGGAACGTCTCGAGTCGTCCGCGGGGGATTCCTCAACGAGTATTTTTACCGCCGGATCCGGGCCGCCGTCCGGCTCTACAGGGCGGGGAGGGTGAGAAAGATCATCGTTTCCGGGGATAACCGCCGCAAAGGCTACAACGAGCCGCAGGACATGAAGGAGGCCCTCATGGCCGAGGGGGTGCCCGAGGGGGCGATCCTCATGGATTTCGCTGGATTCAGGACCCTCGATTCCGTGGTCCGTGCCCGGAACGTCTTCGGCGTCACGACCTTCACCGTGATCTCGCAGAAATTCCACTGCGAACGGGCGGTTTATCTCGCCCGGGCAAAGGATTTGGACGCCGTCGGCTTCGCGGCGGAAGAGGTGCCCGCCCGTTTCCGGTTCAAAAACGCCTTCCGGGAGCCGCTGGCCCGGGTCAAGGCCTTTCTGGATCTGCACCTGCTCCGGACCCGGCCCCACTTCGAGAAGTAGAGGGGAAAATTATTTCGGTTCGAGGGCCGCGAATTCGGGGAAGAGCCGCCGGGCGTTTTCGAGCATGAAACGCTCTTCGGCGTCGTGCCAGCTGTAGGTTTTGCCCACCTCTTGGAAGAACATCCGTGTGAACTCCGCCAGACTGAGGATGCGCTTCCAGAA
>JAFSYV010000063.1 GCA_017443585.1 Lentisphaeria bacterium
ATGCGCGGTGTCCGGAAATGGACATGTTTCTTCAAAAAAAGAGGGAAGACAGGAAAAATGAGTTGTTCGCACCCGAATCCGCAATTTGCCCGTCCCGGCTTCGTCAGCCTGAACGGCTTGTGGAGCTGCCGGTTCGATCCCGGCAAAAGCGGCGCCGAGCGCGGCTGGGAAAAGGCCGCAGAGTTCGAAACTCCCATCAGCGTGCCTTTCGCCCCCGAAAGCAAACTCTCGGGGCTTGGGCACACCGACTTCATCGAATGCATCTGGTACTGCCGTACCCTTGCCATCCCCGCCGGATGGCGCGGAAAGACGATCCTGCTCCACTTCGGCGGCGTGGATTACTCCTGCAATATCTTCATCGACGGAAAAAAGTGCGGTGCCCACACGGGCGGAGCCTCCCCTTTCACCGTCGACATAACGGACTTCGCCGAACCGGGGAGCGAACACGTTCTCGTCCTCGAAGTCCACGACGAGGTGCGCTCCCACAATCAGGCCCTGGGCAAACAGTGCACCGTCTTCGCCTCGCGCGGCTGCAGCTATACGCGGGTCACCGGCATCTGGAGCAGCGTCTGGATGGAGTGCTGCGCCCCCCTGAGTCTGGAAGAGTGCCGCATCATCCCCGACGCGGAGAACGGCGCTTTCCACTTCGAGCCCCGGTTCCGGAGCACCCCCGCGGGGAGCCGGTTCCGCGTCACCGTCAGGGACGGGGAAAAGGTCGCGGCCGCGGGCGAAACCTGCGCCGCGCCGGGAGCGCTGCTCACCCTCGCGATCCCCGAGCCGAAGCTCTGGGCCCCCGGTTCCCCTTTTCTCTACGACATCCTCTTCGAAGTGCTGGATGCCGCGGGCCGGGTGACGGACACGGTGCATTCCTACGCGGGACTCCGTACCTTCCGCACGGAAAACGGCCGCTTCTACCTCAACGGCGAACCCGTCTTCCTGCGCATGGTGCTGGATCAGGGCTTCTATGAAGAGGGGCTCTGGACCGCCCCCGACGACGACGCCCTCGAGCACGACATCCGCCTTGCCATGCAGGCGGGCTTCAACGGGGCCCGGCTCCACCAGAAGGTCTTCGATCCCCGCTACCACTACTACGCCGACAAGCTGGGCTTCCTCACCTTCAGCGAATTCCCCGACTGGGGCATGGGCTTCTGGCAGCATTTCACCCACGGGCCCTGCGACGTCTACCGCTCCTTCCGGGACTACTTTTCCCAGTGGCGCGAGGTGGTGACGATGCTGCGGAACCACCCCTCCATCATCGGCTGGACCCCCTTCAACGAGACCCACGCCTACCGGGATCTGGGGGAACACCGCCGGATCCTTTCCGACGTCTACCGCCTGACCCGCGACCTCGATCCCACCCGGATCGTCTGCGACTCCAGCGGCTACGTCCACGCGGAAACCGACGTCTGGAGCGTCCACACCTACGCTCAGGACCCGGCGGTCCTGGCGGAAAAGCTGGCGACGAAGCCCGTCTACGCCGCAGAGCCCGAAACCGAGCTGCAGGCCTGGCACGGCCAGCCCTTCTTCGTGGGGGAGTACGGCGGGGTCAAGTACCTGCCCCCCGGCCGTGAACCCTGGGCGGGCGGCTCCTGGGGCTACAGCGCCGCGGAAACCGAGGAGGTGACGCTGGAGCGGATGCGGGAACTCACCGCGACGGTGGTGAACTCCGGGGCGGCGGGCTTCTGCTACACCCAGCTCACCGACATCGAGCAGGAGCAGAACGGCGTCTACTGCTACGACCGCAGTGCGAAATTCCCCCCGGAGGAACTGCGGAAGATCTTCGCCATGAAGCCCGACTGGAGCAAATACTGAACAATAACGGGAACTTCGGTCCCCTTCAAATTCCGGAACAAAAATGAGAAGACAAGTCGATATTGACAAGGAAGCTCTCACCAAGAGCTACGAGAAACAGCCGCTGGACAAGATATTCCCCCTCGTCCGGCCCTACAAATGGCTTTTCGTTTCGTCGGTGGTCTCGCTGATCCTCTTCAACATGGTGGGCCTGACGCTGCCGTGGATGCTCAAGATCGCCATCGACCGGGTGCTGCCCAACGCCGATTACCTGCTCTTCTGG
>JAFSYV010000064.1 GCA_017443585.1 Lentisphaeria bacterium
AGGGGATCTTGATCTCACTCATTTCCTTGTTTCTCACTCATTCTCTGTCATGGGGAAGGCCGGTTCAGAAGACCTTCCCCGGGTTGAGGATCCCTTTGGGATCGAAGGCGTGTTTCACCGCCGCCATGAGTTCCAGCTGGTCCTTGCCCCGGGAGTCGGCCAGATAGGGCCGCTTCACGTAGCCGATGCCGTGCTCGCCGGAAACCTGCCCGCCCATTTCGGCGGCCTTGCCGTAGAGGGCGGCAAAGACCTGTTCCAGTTTGTCGTGCCACTCCGCTTCGGGCAGATCGTCCCGGAGGATGTAGATGTGAAGATTGCCGTCTCCCGCGTGGCCGAAGCTGCGGATCCTGATCCCGAACTTCGCTTCGAGGGAGGCCGAAAAGGTGATGAACTCCGCGATGAGGGGCCGGGGCACCACCACGTCGCACTCGTCCATTTCGGTGGTGGAGCTCTTGATGGCCTCCAGAAAAGCCCCCCGGGCCTTCCAGATGGCTTCGTTGCGTTCGGGGGAGTTGGAAATGAGCACGTCCACGGCTCCGTGGGCGAGGCAGATCTGCGCCGCTTCGTCGTAGGCCTTTTCGATCTCTCCGAGGGAGGCTCCGTCAAAGGTCAGCAGCAGATAGGCGTCGGCGCTTTTGTCCGGGTAGGGGCGGCCCAGAAATTCCTCCGCCGCCAGGATCACCGCCTTTTCCATGAACTCCACCGCCGTGGGCACGCTCCGGGACTTGATGATCTCGGGCACCGTGCCGATGGCCTGCGCCAGCGTGGGGAAGGGCACCAGCAGACTGACGCTCTTCTGGGGCAGGGGGATGAGCTTCAAAATCGCTTTCGTCACCACCGCGAGGGTCCCTTCGGAGCCCACGATGAGCTGGAGCAGATTGTAGCCGGAGCTGTTCTTGGCCACCTTGCCCCCCAGCTCCATGACCCGGCCGTCGGCGAGGACTACTTCCAGCGCCCGGACATAGTCACTGGTGACGCCGTACTTCACCGCCCGCATGCCGCCGGCGTTGGTGCTGATGTTGCCGCCGATGGAGGCGCTCTTTTCGCCCGGATCCGGGGGATAGAAGAGCCCGTACCCCTGGATGGCCGGGGGGATCTCCATGAGGAGCACACCCGGTTCCACGGTCATGGTCAGATTTTCCCGGTCGATCTCGAGGATCCTGTTCATGGCGGTCATGTCCAGCATGATGCCGCCGTAAAGGCTCACCGAGCCCCCGACGAGTCCCGTGCCCTGGCCCCGTGGCGTCACGGGGATGTTGTGGTCGTTGGCGTATTTCAGCACGGCGGAAACCTCCGCCGTCGAGCGGGGCCGGACCACCGCTTCGGGGGGATATTTCTTTCCTGCGAGCTCATCGTGAAAGTAGTCTTCGTGGATGGCGTTCCCGGTAATGACTTCGCTTGCCAGCTGTTTCAGGGCGCCGATGTGGGCCGCATCGAGTTGGGTGAAAGGCGTCATCATAAAACTCCTTTGGCTCTGATCCGCTCGAGGAGAGCGGGAATGACTTCGTAAATGTCGCCGACGATGCCGATATGCGCGATCTTGAAGATGGGAGCGTCGGGATCGGTGTTGATGGCGACGATCTTTTCGGAACCCTTCATCCCGGCGGCGAACTGGACCGAGCCGGAGATGCCGCAGCAGATGATGAGCTTCGGCGCCACCGTGCGGCCGGAAAGGCCGATCTGGTGCTTGTGGTCCAGCCACCCGGCTTCGATGACGCACCGGGAACCCGCCAGCTGGCCGTGGAGCGCTTCGGCCAGCTCCCGGAGCATGGCCAGATCTTCCCGGCGGCGGACGCCCTTGCCGGCGGCGACGATGACCGCGGCCTCTTCGATGCCCTTTTCCACGGGCAGGGGTTCGATCTGCTCCACCGTGATGGCGGAACGGAGCTTTTCAGGGGGCAATGTGCGGAACTCCTTCACCCCCGAGGGATGCCCGACCCGCTCGGGGAAGGGGAATATCTTGTAGCGCACCGTGGCGAACTGGGGCCGGTGGTTGGGGGTGTTGATGTGGGCCATGATGTTACCGCCGAAGGCGGGCCGGATCTGCTCCAGATCGGTGTTGGGCTTGATGTCCAGCACGGTGCAGTCGGCGGTGAGCCCCGTCCGGAAACGGGCCGCCGCCGAAGGGGCCAGCTGCCGCCCGGTGGAGGTCCCCCCCACCAGCAGGACGGCGGGGCGGACATAGAGCAGAAAATCCTCCAGCGCGGCGGTGTGGGGCTCGATGCGGAAATGCTCCAGCTCCTTCTGGTCGTAGACCGCCACCTTGTCCGCGCCGTAGGCGAGAAGTTCGTCCGCGGCGTTCCCCGTTTCGAACCCCGCCAGAAAGACGGTGACTTTGCCGTCGATCTTGGCGGCGAGCTCGCGGGCCTTCCCCAGAAGTTCGATGGAAACGGGGTGGAGTTCTCCTTTTCCGGCCAGCTCCGCCGCCACGGCGATGCCCTGCCACTTCGACTTGTCCACTTGCGGAGCCTTGACCTCTTCGAGGCGGAAGATCTCCGGGAGCGCCTTGATGCAGGCCCGGCACATCCGGCAGCCCGCGCTGATGGAAATACGCCCGTCGCCGCCGACTTCGATGGCCCCGAAAGGACAGAGTTTCACCGCTTTGGCGCGGAGTTCCGGCGTCGCGCGGTCCTGATCGATGAAAATGCCGCTCATCGTGTCACCTCGGATTCTGCAAATATTTGCCTGCGTCGAGAAGGTCGAAAAGCCGGGCGGCGGTCTCCTGCCCGGAGCCCTCCCAGCGCTCCTTCTTCACATTATGTTCCGGCGGAAAGACCCGGATGACCCGGGTGGGGGAACCGCTCTGGCCGTAATGGGATTCCTCCCGGTCGGGCAGGTCCGCGAGGGTGAGGATCCGGATCTTCCGGTCCGCCGTGGCCAGCTTGAGCTTGTAGGAAGGCAGCCTCGGTTCGGCGATGCTTTCGTCCACGGTGATGAGGGCGGGGAGCTCCATGCGGAACTTCATCAGGCACCGGGGCATGACCGCCGCGGCGGAAATGGCGTTCCCGGTCACCGAGAAGATCTCCGTCACGTTGCACACGTGGGGGACCTTCAGCAGCTCCGCCACCTCGGAGCCTACCTGCGAAGTGTCGCCGTCGGTGGTCTGCCGACCGCAGATGACGAGGTCGAAGGGGCCGCAGACGGTCAGGGCTTGGGAAAGGGTCCGGGCGGTGCTCAATACGTCGGCTCCGGCGAATTTCCGGTCCGAGACGAGGACGCCTTCGTCGACGCCCATCATGAAGGACTCCCTGAGCACCGCCGCCGCCTGGGGCGGGCCCATGGTCACGGCGGTGACGGAAGCCTTATACTTTTCCTTCAGGCGCAGGGCGGTCTCGATGGCGTAGAGGTCGCAGGGGTTGAGCTTGGACTCCACGCCGTCCCGTTTCAGCGTCCCCGTGGCCGGATCGACCTCCACCGCGGTGGTGCCGGGGACCTGTTTTATGCAGACTGCGATTTTCACGTTCCGTTTTCTCCAGTTGGAATTCACACACATACATACCATTTATATAACTTAGCACGGAAAGTCCCCCTTTACAAGTTTTTTTCGCAACAAAGGCGCAAGGGAGAGTTTTTTTTGAAAAAAAAGCACCGCATTGCTTGCAAAAGCGGTTTTCAGGTGTTATATTAACCCCAAAGAGAAAGGTCGTCACCTTGAAGAAACTTTATTACGGCGCGTATTGGTTTGCGGGATTCGCCTTTAGCAGGCGGAGCCTCTCTTTCCGCGTCGCAAGGTTTCACTGACAGTCAAGTGAGTGACAGCGGTCAAGAGATCAGGCTCCGGGCGAAAACAAAGCGCACGGGGCTTTTTTTATGAAGTGAACCAAAGCGAAAAGGAGAAATAACCATGGTCATCATCCTGAAACCCAATCCGGGTGCGGCGCAGGTCGAATCCCTGCGGAAATTTCTGGAACAGAAGGGGCTGCAGACCCATCTCTCCGAAGGCAGCAACCAGACCGTCATCGGACTGGTGGGCGATACCTCGCGGGTGGATATGGAAATGCTCAAGGCCCTCGACATCATCGAGGACGTGAAGCGGATCCAGGAGCCTTACAAAGACGCCAACCGCAAGTTCCACCCCGACGACACCGTGGTGACCGTGGGCGACGCCAAGATCGGCGGCGGCAACTTCGCCGTCATCGCCGGTCCCTGTTCCGTGGAAACCGAAGAGCAGATCATCACCGTGGCCAAAGCGGTGAAGGCCGCGGGCGCGAAACTGCTCCGCGGCGGCGCTTTCAAGCCCCGGACCAGCCCCTACGCCTTCCAGGGGCTCCGGGCCGAAGGGATCCGGCTGCTCCTCGAAGCCAAGAAGGAGACCGGGCTCCCCATCGTCACCGAGATCATGGACCTTTCGCAACTGGATCTTTTCGATGAAGTGGACGTGATCCAGATCGGCGCCCGGAACATGCAGAACTTCGAACTGCTCCGGCAGATCGGCAAGCAGAACAAGCCCGTGCTGCTGAAACGGGGGCTGGCCAGCACCTATCAGGAGTGGCTCATGAGCGCCGAGTACATCATGGCCTCCGGCAATCGGAACGTGATCCTCTGCGAGCGGGGGATCCGTACCTTCGAGACCCAGACCCGGAACACCCTCGACGTTTCCGCCGTCCCCGTGGTGAAGCACCTGAGCCATCTGCCCATCATCGTGGATCCCAGCCACGCCATCGGCATTTCCAGATACGTTCCGCCCCTTTCCATGGCGGCGGTGGCGGCGGGGGCCGACGGGCTCATCATCGAAGTCCACAACAATCCCGCCTGCGCCCTCTGCGACGGCGCCCAGTCCCTGACCCCCGAAAACTTCGCCAAACTCATGCAGAAGGTGGAGAACTTGAGGAGTGTGCTGAAATGAACCTGCAGGATTGCCGGAAGAGGATCAACAGGATCGACGACCAGATCTGCGATCTTTTCGTGGAGCGGATGAACGTTTCCGCCGACGTGGCCAAGGCCAAGATCGCCGCCAACAAGGCCGTGACCGACAGCTCCCGGGAACGGGAGGAACGGCTCCGGATGATCAAACGGGCAGGGGATGAGTTCGGCGACCGGGCGGCGGTGCTTTTCACGACCTTGTTCGATCTGAGCCGTTCCTACCAGCGCTACCTCATTTCGGGCAACGGAAAGCTTGCTTCCGAACTGATCGCGGCGGGCAAGGCCGATCTGGAGTCGGAGTTCCCCGACCGGGCCGTGGTGGCCTGTCAGGGGGTGGAAGGGGCCTACTCCCAGCAGGCCTGCGACCGGCTCTTCAAGCAGGCGGACATCATCTTCTTCCGGAACTTCGCCGGGGTCTTCCAGGCCGTGGCCCAGGGGCTCTGCGAATACGGGATCTTGCCCATCGAGAACAGCACTTCGGGCAGCGTCAACGCCATTTACGACCTGATGCGGAGCAACAAGTTCTACATCGTCCGAAGCCTTTCCATGCCCATCCGGCACCACCTGCTGGCCAAGCCCGGCGCGAAGCTGGAGGATATCAAGGAGATCGTTTCCCACGAGCAGGGGATCCTGCAGTGCCGCGAGTTCCTCAACAGCCGTCCCGGCATCAAGATCACCATCTACGACAACACGGCCATGGCGGCCAAGGCCGTGGCGGAGTCCTCGCGCAAGGACATCGCCGCTATCGCTTCGCTGAACTGCGCCGACGTCTACGGTCTTTCCGATCTGGCGGGAAATATCCAGAACAACGCCGCCAACCGGACCCGCTTCATCTGCATTTCGCGGAATCTGCGGCTCTTCCCCGGCGCGGACCGGATCAGCCTCATGCTGTCCACCGCGCACAAGCCGGGCTCTCTTTACCGGCTGATCTCCAAGTTCGCAACCATCGGCGTGAATCTGACCAAACTGGAAAGCCGTCCCATCCCCGGAAGGGAATTCGAGTTCATGTTCTATTTCGACCTGGAGGCTTCTCCCCGGTCGCCGGAGGTGATCCGGCTGCTGGACGGCCTCGCTTCGGGTCCGGACACCTTCGTGTTCCTGGGCGGCTACCGGGAAATCGTGTGAGGAGGGAAGACAAAATGACTTTCGACATTCCCCGTCTGCAGGGGATCCTCGACGCCGCGGTGGATTCAGGCGAGGAGTGCGGACTTCAACTCGCCATTTACGACCACGGAAAACTGGCCGTGGACCTGTGCGCGGGCTTCGCCGACCGGGCCCGGTCGAAGAAGGTGACGCAGGAAACGCTTTTCCCCGTCTACTCCTGCGGCAAGGGGATCATGACCGGGGCCTTCCACATGCTCGTGGAACAGGGCAAGGTCCGCTATGACGACAAGATCGCGAAATACTGGCCCGAGTACGGCTGCAAGGGCAAGGAAGAGACGCTTGTCTGGCATGCCCTGACCCACCGGGCGGCGGTGAGCAAGCTCCCCGAGATCGACTCCTTCGCCGATCAGGGGGACTGGGCGCTCATGTGCCGGAAACTGGCGGAGTCGACTCCTGCCAACGCCCCCGGCGGCGTCTGTTCCTATCACGGCCTCACCTTCGCCTGGCTCGTGGGCGAAACGGCTTCGCGGGCTGCGGGGATCTTCTTCCGCGACTTCATCAGTCAGGCGATTTTCGCTCCGCTGGGCATCGAAAAGGAGTTCTATTTCGGCACGGATGTCGCCGCGGACGCCCGTCTCGCTCAGGTGGACGGCCCCGCGGACAACTGGTGCCGCACCTTCATGGAAGAGGAAAAGATCCGGCACGG
>JAFSYV010000065.1 GCA_017443585.1 Lentisphaeria bacterium
AGGAAGGGGTTGAGGTAGACCGAGAAGTCCACGCCCTTGTCCTTGTACTGCTTGAGCAGTCCGCGGAAGACCTCGATGCTCTTGAAGACCGGGGTGTAGAAGCCGCCCGCGCCGGAATACTTCTTCGTGTTCACCCGGTCGAAGCCCCAGGGGTGCATGATGTTGTGGGGACGCATCGCGCCCAGACGCCACGAGCGGAACCACGGCGGGTTGGGTTTGGCCGGATTGGCCTCCACGGCGAAACCGTAATTGAACTCCCGGTCCAGCTTCACGGGCCGGTCGATCATCTTGACGGTCCATTCGACGGTCTCTCCGGCCCCGGCGAACTCGAAGACGCTCTTCACGTCTCTGTGCCGCCAGGACTTATAGGACTCCAGCATAAAGGAGAAGCCCACGTCCAGATTGCCCGTCCATACGGTCGGGAAGCGCTTGAGGACGAGAGGCAGTTTCATTTTGCCCGCCTCCTTCTCACGGCCGAAGTAATGGGCGTTGTAGAACTCCGCGATGCCGGGAGCCAGCCGCATCACCAGCCGCAGATCGTCGATCGTGACATCGCTGCTTCCCGTCATTTTGACGTCGTACCAGATGAAGCCGTCGAACTCCATGGAGACGGAGCCCGTGAACTTGACTTTTTCCGCTTCCGCGGCGAAGTCGAGCACGACCAGATCGGGCTTGACGCTACGGGGCTTGAATTCGAAGTTGTTGACGACGTATTTCTTCCCGCCTGCGGTGAGGCGCAGTTCGGGGGGCGCGGCAAAGAGGGCGCGCCCCTGGGAAACGACGGATTCGGGCAGCAGACCCCTGCCGAATTTATGGGTGCGTCCCCAGACCTCGAACACGTTGTCCTTGAATTTGATGGGCGTGTAGGGCCACAGGACGCCCGCGTTTTCCCCGTAGTGGGTCGTCAGCCAGTCGGGCCGGCCGATGTGGGTGTAGGGGTGCTTGTACCGCAGAAGTTCCTTGCCGGACTTGTCGCGGAACACGAGCTCGATGGGGTAGTCTCCCGGTTTGAGGCCGGTCAGATCGAACGTACCCTTCGCAAGAGGCCGTCCGGTGAATTTCACCGTCCTGCCGCCGAGGGTCCCCGTGACCTCCGCGGCGTCGACGGTCAGCCGGTGGCTGGAGCAGTCCACTTCGACGGAGACCTGATTCTTCTTGAGATCCGTTTTATCCGAGAGCCGGAATTCATCCTTGAACGCCAGCGGGATGTCCTGGATGTGGAAGGGTTTTTCGGCGCCCGGCTCCTTCGCGGTGAGGCGCAGGACCGCGCCGCGGATGCCCGCCAGCGGATTGGCGTATTTGAAATCGAATGCCCCGTTGGCGGGGATCTTCGCGGTGAGCTTTTTCGTTTCCAGCACGGCGAGGTCGGGCGTCGTCAGCTCGACCAGCAGTTCCACCTCTTTTTCGGAAGTACTGCGGTTGCTGACCCGGAAGACCGCGTCAAGACTGCGGTTGAAGAGCTTGTGATAGTCGAGCATCAGCCGGCCGGAGAGACCTTTCGAGACGAATTTCATCGTCCCCGGATCGGTGAAGAGCCGGGAGCCGGGATAGGGCGAGACGCAGCTGAAGATGATCTCCCGGCTGGCGATGCGGTCCCGGGCGAAGTTGACGCCCCACTCCATGCCCTCCTTGAAGCTCGCCCCCAGCTCCGAGAGGGGGATGGCGACTTCGATGTTGAGGTAGCCCTCGTACATGCCGGACTTGACCTTCCACGCGCCGTTCCAGTCCTTTTTGCCGTTCTTCTGGTCGAAAATCGTGTTGCGGCTGTTGAAGATGCCCTGATAGAACTCGCCGGGGCCCATATTGTCGGGATGCAGGATCACCTCGGCGGCATCGTCGCCGTAGACGGCGGAGTCGCGCCTGGTGCATTCCGCGGTGAGCTTGGTGGCTCCCGGCAGCTGGAAGATGTAGCAGAGGTAGAGTTTGTCCCCGCGGAACCCCGCGTAGACGTCGCCCGTGAAGGCGATGTCAAGCCCCTTGGAGGAGAGGAAGCCGCCGAGCTTTGCCGCGTCGCTCCACTCCCGCTCGTCGAATTCGCCGTCGATCTTGGGAGCGCTGCGCAGCTCCGGCAGATGGAACCGGGTCTTCCGCAGCTGCCCGAGGTCGAACTGGATCGATTTCGGCATTTCGGTCTGGTAAAGCTTCATCATCTCGTCGCCGGAGAGGGCGCGGTCATAGATGCGCAGATCGTCGAACAGTGTGGCGTTCCTGCGATCGCGGGGCGCGAAGGGGGGCGGATTCACGCTCCACGGGCCGAGGGCGTCGGGGACCATGGTGTCAAGCAGCCTTGCGCTGGCCGCCTTTTCGCCGTTGACGTAGAGGGCCAGCAGGTGCTGTTTCCGGCTCCACGTCATGCCCAGAGCCGTCCAGGTGTTGTCGGGATACTTGCTCCAATCCTGATTGGCGTAGGTCCGGGTGACGCCGTGTTTGCCGGGTTTGCCGTAGGCGGTCAGAAGCCCCAGCGGCAGATGGTACTTGTAGAGCATGATCCCCGGAGTCGTGAGAAAAGTGACGAACTGTTTTTTCTTCCACGTCCAGTTGACCGGCTTGACCCAGATGGTGGCGGTTCCCTCGTCGGGAGAGAGCCTTTCGAGTTTGGGGAAGGTGATCTCGCCTTCGTCCAGACGGACGGCCTTGCCCTGAATGCCGGGCACGTACTGGGCTTTGCCCCTGATCTTGCCGGGACCGGCATTCCCTTCGAAATCGACTTTGAGCAGCGGTTCGGGGATCGCTCCCGCAAGTTGAACGGCCGCCAGCAGCGCGGGCAGAATGTATTTCATTTTTTGACCTCCTGTTTTTTTCTGATATCCATCAGGATGAAATTGTATCCGGGGAGCTCGATGGCGTCGGGATCCACGGTTTTGCCGCTGCGCAGATCGGTGAAGGAGAGGTTTTCTCCCAGCCCCAGCGCCTTTTTGTCGATCCTGACGCTGACTCTTCTCGGAGTGTTCTGCCAGTTGCCGACCACGGCCAGCGCCCGGCCGGGCAGGGTGTAGACGCTCACGTGGATGTCTTTGTCGGGTGACGTGATCATCTTCTGCGTGCGGAAGTTGTGGAATTTGAGCCGTTCGTCCCGGTAGCCCCATTTATCCAGCATGGCATAGAAGCGCTGGACGTAGGGGACATCCAGGTAGAGCGGCCACGTCTGCACGTCGTGAATGAGCAGCAGCAGGAACACCTGATCGTTGAGGGCGTGATTCAGCCGGACGGACTTGTCGCCGATGCGCCCCAGGTTGGAACACATCATGGCCGTTCCGGCCAGCGTATGGTTGTAGTAGGCCTGAAATTCGTCCAGCGGGTAGAGCTCCAGATAATTGGGATTGACCGCAGCCCGGTTCTCCTGCTCCTCGCCGCCGCTGGTGGAGTCGGAAAAGGCGTTGAGGGCGGCGCAGTTGCGGGCCGAGGTGTGGGACCACAGAAAATATTCTTTCTGATCGCGGCCGTCATAGGGATGCATGAGCGAGTAGATCCTCTTCATGTAATCGCGCATGGCGAGTATGGGCCAGGTGAGGGCGGTCTCGCCGGTCTCTTCGTCAATGTAGCCGCAGCCGTGGAGGGGATTGTAACAGTTGACCGAGCCGAGACTGTCCACGTAGACGGCCTTGAGGTCGTCTTTGAGCAGACCGTCGATGCAGTAGACGATGAAGTCCGTGAAGGTGGACTTGGGGCACATCGGATAGCAGTTGTAGGGATTGGTCCACTCCTTGCGGAAAATTTTGTATTCGGTGCTGTCGGTGCTGACCAGTCCGGGGTTGAGGTAGACTGAGAACGCCACGCCCTTGGCCTTGAAGTCCCGCAGCAGTTTCCTGAAGACCTCCGTGCTCTTGAAGACGGGGGTGTAGAAGCCGCCCCAGCCGGGATACTTCTTGGTGTTCTTGCGGTCGAAGGCCCACGGGTGCATGATGTTCTGGGGCTTGTGGGGACCGATCCGCCAGCTGCGCCGCCACGGGGGCACGGGCTTCACCGGATTGGCTTCGATGCCGAAGCCGTAGTGAAACACTCTGTCGAGCTTCACCGGGCGGTCGATCAGTTTTGCGGTCCACTCGATGCCCTTGCCCGCGGGGACGAAATCGAAGACCCTGTTCACGTCGGCGTTGCGCCACGACCTGTAGGACTCCAGCATGAACGAGAACCCCACGTCGCAGTTACCCGTCCACAGCGAGGGATAGCGTTTGAGGCTCATGGGCGCTTTCAGGCGTCCGCCGCTGCGTTCGCGGGCGAAGTAGTGGGCGTTATAGAATTCGCCGACGCCGGGCGCCAGCGGGATCACCAGACGCAGATCTTCGACCACGGCGCCCTTGCCCGTCATGTCGAATTCGTACCAGATCAGTCCGTCGAACTCCATGGTGATGCGGCCCTTGAATTTCACCTTCCCCGCGGAGCCCTCGAGATCCATCACCGCCCGGTCGGGGCGGTTTTCGGCGACTGTGAATCGGAAGTTGTTCACGACGTACTTTGTGCCGTCCACTACGGCGCGCAGTTCGGGCGGGGCGGCAAAGAGCTCCGTCTTCTGTGAAACGATAGCGTCGGGCAGCAGATTTTTGCCGAATCTGTGCGTTCTGCCCCACACTTCGAGAGTGTTGTCCGCGAGCTTGATCGGCGTGAACGGCCACACCACGCCAGCATTCGTGCCGGGGTGTTTTTTGAGCCATTCGGGGCGGCCGATGTGATTGTAGGGGCGCTTGTGCCGCAGGATCTCTTTGCCGTCCTTATCCGCGAACACCAGTTCCACGGTGTAGTCCCCCGGTTGGAGACCGGCGAGGGAAAACACGCCTTTGGCCTGCGGAAGGCCCGTGAATTTTGTCCGGCGTCCGGCCAGCGTGCCCGTCACTTTTGCGGCATTGACGGTCTGCCGGTGACTGGTGCAATCCACCTGAACGGTCAGAGTTTCGTTCTTGAGATCTGTCTCGTCGCTGATGCGGAATTCGTCCTTGAAGGCCAGCGGCAGATCCTGCACGTAAAAGGGTTCGCTCTTTCCGGCTTCGGCAGCGGTCAGGCGCACCAGCGCGGCCTTGAGGCCCGAAAGGGGGTTGCCGTAAGAGAAACTGCGGGAGCTTCCGGAAGCGATCTCCGCGGAGAAGGTCTTCTTTTCGACGGTCCTGCCGGCGGGGGAGACGACTTCCACGGTAAAATCGACTTTTTTTACCTCGCGGGACCGGTTGACGACCTGGTAGACGAGCTCCAGTCTGCGGTTGAAAAGCCGGGCGTAATCGAGGGTCAGGCGGCCGAAAAGATCCGCTTCGACGATCTTCATCTTGCCGTCCAGCGAGAAGTACCGCCCATGACCGAAGGGATAAACGGTGCTGAAGACCACCGCCCGGTCGACGATGCGGTTGCGGGCGAGGTTCATGCGCCACGTTTCTCCGGGGCGGAAGACCGTTCCCAGTTCGCTTGCGGGAATGGCGAATTCGATGTTGAGCATGCCCTCGTAGACGTTGGCTTTGACCTCCCAGTTGCCGTTCCAGGAAGTGTCGCCGCTTTTCTGGTCGAAGATCACGCTGCGGCTGTTGAAGATGCCTTGATAAAAGCCGTTGCCGCCCATATTTGCGGGACGGACGACGAATTCGGCGGAGTCATCGTAGCACACGGGACTGTCGCGCAAAGTCTTGTCGGCGGTGATTTTCGTGGGATCCATCAGATGAAAGACACAGCAAACGTAAAGCTTGCCGTCGTACCACCCGGCGTAGCCGTCACCGGGGTAGGCGATGTCCAGCATGGCCGGAGCGGAGGACGAGAATCCGCCGAATTTAACCGCGCCCTCCCATTCGCGCTCATCCACGTTGCCGTCGATGCGGGGGCGGCTCTTGAGACGCGGCAGATTGAAGACGATGGGGCGGAGCAGTGCGGGGTCGATGGTCTCGACCGACGGCTTTTCGCGGGCGTAGACTTCTTCCATCTCCTTTTCGGACAGTGCCTTGTCGTAGATCCTGAGCATGTCGAAGAGGGTGGTGTTCCTGCGGTCCGATGGATTGTGCGGCTTACTGTTGACGACCCAATCCCCGGGATCGGCGGGACGGACGGAGTCGGGAATTTTGAGGCTCCTGATCTTTTCGCCGTTGAGATAGAGGGCCAGCAGATGCTGTTTTTGGCTCCACGTGACCCCCAGCGCCAGCCACTTGTTGTCGGGGAGTTTTTCGGCTTTTTCGTTGACGTAGATGAAGTGCTGCCCGAACTTTTTGCCCTGACCGTACTTCATGAGCAGTCCCAGCGGCAGGTGGAAT
>JAFSYV010000066.1 GCA_017443585.1 Lentisphaeria bacterium
CTATCTGACCTCCGGCCGGGGCGTGGGAGCGGGCATCTTCATCGACGGCGGCATCGACCGGGGCCGCACCGGATGCGCGGGCGAGATCGGGCTGCTCCGTCTGCCCGGCGGGGGAAGAGTGGAGGAGATCGCCCGGCCCAGCGCGGTGGCCGCGGCCTTTTCCCGCCTCAAGGGCAGGGAGTGCACTTTCGACGAATTTCTCAAGGCCTGTTCCCGGGGCGACCCCGATGCGGAAGATCTGGCCCGGCTCAATGCCGAACAGATGGCCTTCGCCGCCGAAACGGCGGCCAACCTCTTCGATCCCGAGGCGATCATCCTCGGCGGGCGGGCGCTGGAGTTCGGCGACGCCTGGTTCGACTGCTTCAGAAAAACTTTCGAGCGCGACTCCGCCGCCCGCTCCGTCGGGGGCCGGATAGCCGTCGAACGCTCGCGCTTCGGCAGCTCCGGCGTGGCCGTGGGGGGCGCCCAGGTGGTGCTCGAAAGGTGCATCAGATAACACACCCTTTTCAACAGAAAGGAATTTCAAGATGAGTGAAAACAAAAAACCTCTCGATCTGACCATCATCGGGGCCGGCATGATCGTCAACGATCTGCTGCTGCCCGCGGCGCTCCAGATGCGCCGCGAAGGCGTCATCGGCCACATCACCGTGGTGGATATGCGCAGTTCCGCCGTCACCGCCTTGCGCGAAAGCGAGTCGCTGAAGCGCGCCTTCCCCGACCAGACCTTCGACACCTGTCCCGCTCCCGGAGAGCCCGACAGCAGCGATCCCGAACTCTACAAGAAGGTGCTGGCCAAACAGAAGCCCTATCAGATGGTCATCATCGCGCTGCCCGACCAGCTGCATTACACCGTGCTCAAGGGCGTGCTGCCTTTCAATCAGCATATCCTCTGCGTCAAGCCTCTGGTGCTGAAGTACGCCCAGGCCATGGAGATCGAAAAGGAAGCCCGGGAACGGGGCTGCTTCGTGGGCATCGAGTACCACAAGCGTTTCGACCGCCGCAGCCTCCTCGCCCGGAAGAACTACCGGGAAGGGCGTTTCGGCGAGTTCACGCTGGGTGAAGCCCGCCTCATCGAACCCTACTACTACCGCCACTCCAACTTCCAGAACTGGTTCACCTGCGAGAACACCGACCCCTTCGTCTACGTGGGCTGCCACTACGTGGATCTGGTCTGCTTCATCACGGGGCTGCGCCCGGTGCAGATCTCCGTCACGGGCCGGAAAGGGAAATTCCCCAACGGCAAGGAGGGCTATCTCTGGAGCAACGGCCGGGTGATCTTCGAAAACGGCGCCATCCTTTCCATCAACAACGGCCTGGGCTATCCCAACGAGGCCGGCGGCGGCAACGATCAGGGCCTCATCATGTACTTCGAGGGCGACGACCGTTCCGGACTGCTGGACCATGACGACCACTTCCGGGGCGTGGAACACTGCTACGCCGTGGGCGCCGACAAGGCCTTTTCCTACATCAATCCCGACTTCATCCGCGAAGTTCCCTACGCCGGTCCCGGACTGAAGCCCATCGGTTACGGCATCGACTCCGTGGCCGCCACGCTGACCATGTCCCGGGACATCGAAGCCCGGGCGGCCGCCGATCCCGCCAACGCGCCGGCGATCCGTCAGGCCGCCATCGCCGAAGCCAACGAAAAGGGCCTCATC
>JAFSYV010000067.1 GCA_017443585.1 Lentisphaeria bacterium
AAGCACGATGCGGAGCGTCTTCTTAAGTTCGGGGAGTTCACCTTTGGCGATCAGCTCCTTCAAACTCCGGGAAAGTTCGCAGATGACGGCGGCTCCGGCGGAGTCGTCGGGCAGGAAAGGCTCGTACATGTGGGCCACCATGGTGATCTCTTCTTCCGAAGCGCCGGGGATGATCCCGGTGAGGGTGTAGATCTCTCCTTCATAGATGCTCGTCCGGGCCACGGCGTGAGCCTTGAGGGGGCCCTGAGCGAGACGGTTGCGGAGGAACGCCGCCCGGCGGGGGGTGATGGAAAAAACGGGGACCCGGCGGTCTTCCGCCGTGTGATACCAGCCCGTGTAGCTCAATCCGTTGCTCCAGCGGCAGAAGTCGGGGTACTCCTCTCCGCCTTTGGAGTCGGAGATGATGACTCCGGCGCAGCCGTTTTTCACCACGACCTTGTAACACCCCAGAGTCCGGGCGTCCAGCAGCACGAGTTTTCCTGTCACCTCTTCCGGCGTCCCGCCCGCGGGGGGGCAGTCGATGACGGGGCAGGTGATCCCCTCTTCGGGGGTGGGCGCGCCCCAGATCCCGGCGTTGAAGGGATCCTTGTCGCTGTCGGCGATCATCCGCTCATCTTCGGTCATGGAGTCGTCCTCGAGCCGCAGAAAACTGCGCCCCGTGGTCTTCCACGCCATGGGCATGACGCAGTCGAAACAGGCGGTCTTGCCGTCGGCGGGGAGGGGGATCCGCCGGACTTGCTCGAAGCCCGCTTCCTTCATCATCCGGAGCGCGAAGTCGGTGGAACGGATGAGGTTGTCATAGGACTCGTTGCCTTCGAGGCGGTGGAGCTCTTCGGTGTTCTTCCGGATCCGTTCCGCGGAAACGGTTTTCGCCAGCAGTGTAAAAATCTTTTCGTTCATGGGAACAAACACTCCTTTTTTCGAAATTCAGCCGAGGAGTTCCGCGTTGTCGAGGATCTTGACGCAGCAGGCGCAGGCGGGGCAGTCGCACCACTTGCCCCGGCGGCCTTGATTTCACGTCCGTGGGCTCCCATGGCCTTCGCCCGGTCGGCGCCGAGGATCCGGGCGCCCAGGGGGGAGTCGCAGAATTCGATCAGGTGTTCCACAGTGGAAAGATCATCCTTCACTTCGGCGAGCAGCGCGGCCCCGGCCGCCTTTTCGCCGGGCGTCCCGGCGGCTTCGAGGTACTTTTTCCCCGCGGCCTTGAGTTCGGGGCAGCAGGAGGGGGCGGCGATCATTTCGGTGACGACTTTGAGCAGTTCGTCTTTTTGCATTTTTTCTCTCCTTACGTTGAAGTGTATCCGCTATAACATAGCCCGCCGCCCCGGAAAATGCAAGTATTCCCGGAACGGCGGGCGTCTTTTTCTTCGGCCGGGCGATGCGCCGCCGGGGCCGTCAGACGTGCAGATCGCCGTCGGGCGGCGTGACGAGGGCCTTCTTCTTGCCCGAAATCAGGTCGATCTCCTCCTGGATCTTGCTGAGCTCCTTCGGAATGTCGATATGCTGGGGGCAGTGCTTGGCGCATTTGCCGCACTCCACGCACTCCGAAGCACGGGATTCTTCGGGCAGAGTCCGGTAGGAGCCGAGGAACAGGAACTTGTTCTTGCTGATCTTGTACTGGTTGTAGGCCCCGAAGATGGTGGGGATGGCCACCCCCGCGGGGCAGGGCAGGCAGTAGCGGCAGGCGGTACAGGGCACCGCCAGACTCTTCCGGTAGGCGATGAGGGCCCGGTCGAGGACCTTGCGGTCGGCGTCGGTGAGGGGCTTGAAGTCGGTGAAGGTCCTGATGTTGTCCTCCAGATGCTGGGGGAAGGTCATGCCGGAAAGGATGGTCAGCACGTTGGGGAGCGAGCCCGCGAAGCGGAAGGCCCACGAGGCGTTGGACTGCCCCGGCGCGGCCTGCTCGAGAATTTTGGTCGCTTCGGGGTTGAGCGAGGCCAGCGCCCCGCCCCGGAGCGGCTCCATGACGATGACGGGGATCCCCGCCTTGGTCAGGATCTCGTACTGCTCTTTCGAGCGGTAGAGTTCCCAGTCCAGATAGTTGAGCTGGATCTGGGCGAAGTCCCACGTGTGGGCGGCGACGATTTTCCGCAGCAGTTCCGGGGCGTCGTGGAAGGAAAAGCCCAGCTTGCGGATCCTGCCTTCGGCCTTCTTCTTGGCGAGGAACTCGTAGACGCGGAACTTCTGCGAGAGTTTCCAGTTGGCTTCGCCGAGGGAGTGGATCATGTAGAAGTCGAAATAGTCGGTCTTGCACCGGGCCAGCTGGGTGCTGAAGATCTTTTCCAGATCGGCCTCCTTCCTGGCGAACCAGGCGGGCATCTTGCTCACGAGATAATAGGAGTCACGGGGATATTTCGACAGCAACTCGCCCGCGCACTTTTCGCTGAGCCCCGCGTGGTACATGTAGGCGGTGTCGAAGTAGTTGCACCCGGCGGCCATGGCCCGGTCGAACATCTTCCGCGCCACGGCGTAGTCGATCTCGGGCCGGTCGGGATCTTTCCGGGGGAGCCGCATCATGCCGAAGCCCAGCAGGGGAACGGTCATCGCCGTCTCCTTGTAGCGGCGGCGGACGACGCCCTTGCCCGAGAGCAGATCGGAGCTCTTGTCGCCGTCGGCTCCGGCTTTGGCGGCAAGCGGCGTGAGGGGCGCAAGGGCGGCGAGGGTCAGGGCACTTTTCAGAAAATCGCGTCTTTTCATTTCGTTTCTCCTCTCTTCGTTACGAAATACGGCTCTGTTCCGGGACGGGATATATGGTCATGGCCTTCTTCTCGGCCGGACAAATTTGCCGGCACGCCCCGCAGCCGATGCAGAGGCGGGTGTTCACGGGCCGGGGCGCGCCGCTTTTCCGGAGCACGACGGCGTGGACGGGACAGGCGGCGGCGCAGCGGCCGCAGGGGGTCCCGTCCTGAAAGACGATGCAGTTTTTCGGGTCCAGCTTCGCTTCGGCGATCTTCGTCTTCTGCTTTTCGGGCAAAGTCAGGGGCAGGAGCGCCCCCGTGGGACAGACTTCGGAACACTTGCGGCAGTCGTAGCGGCAGCGGCCCCGGCTCAGGTCCAGGGAAACGGGACCGTATCCGCCGGGAGCGGGGACGATGATCTTTTCGGGACAGTTCGCCGCGCAGAGCTGGCACGAAGTGCATTTGGAACCGAAGCGCTCCGGAGAGACCGCTCCGGGCGGCAGGATCTTGAACTTCGCGGCCCGTTTCTTCAGGGGGGCGGCTCCCGTCTTCGCCAGGGCGAAGCCCGCCGCCAGACCGCCCAGCAGGACCCCGCTCCGGATGAGGAATTCCCGGCGGCCGGGGGAAACGGGCCGCGGCATGGCGGGCCCGAAATGGAATTTTATCCCTTCCATGCGGCAGACGTCGAGGCAGTTCATGCATCGGACGCACCGTTCGTTGTCGAGGAGCCCGGTCGCGGGGTCGATGCACCCGGCGGGGCAGACCTTGACGCAGAGGCCGCACTTGACGCATTTCGGGGTGAACCCAAGCCGGAAGAGCCCCCGTCCGGCCAACAGGCCCAGCAGAGTTCCCACGGGGCAGACGGCGGTGCAGAAGAGCCGTTTCTTCCACACGGCGAGGACGGTGATCAGCAGAAGCGGGATGAAACCTCCGGCGAGGAAGGCCCCCGCCATGCGCCCCGCGTTGGAATAGGGATCGAGGAGCAGGAACCCCGCCGCCGTGCCTCCGGCGAGAGCCCCCCAGACGAGCCCCGCGAGGGCCATGCGGAGTTTGCCCGCATCGGGGAGCGGAGCGCACTTCCGCCGGGAAAGGAAGCCGGCCAGATCCTGCCAGATGCCCAGGGGGCAGAAAAAGGCGCAGTAGAAGCGTCCGAAAAGGAAGGTGAAGAGCGCGATGAGCAGGAGCACCGCGGCGCAGCCCGCGCCGAAGGCGGCGGTGCAGCTGACGGAAGCGGGCGCGGCCTGCAGATGAAAGAAGACTGCCGCCCGACTCGAAAGTCCGCCGAAGCCTGCGCCGGAAATGAGCAGGACGACGACCGCGGCGGCGATTCGGAGTCTTCGGGGCAGAGCGTTTTTTCTCATGGCGTCTTTTCCTCGCAAGTCTTGACGTAATCCGACGTAATATAGCACCCGCAGGTGAAAAATCAACCCGAATTTTCGAAAAAAAGGGAAGATCGCTCTTGAAAAAATCTCTTTCCGGCGGTATCTTTACCGGGAGCCCGTCCGTTCGGGGCGGGATTCAAGGAGGTTCGATGAAAAGGATCGTTTGCATGTCATTTCTTTCCGCATTGCTGGCGCTGCTGCCCGGCTGTTCCGGGAAAAAGGCCCCGGAACCGGTCTTGACCAAAAAGCCGCGGGGCAAGGTCCTCATCGTCTGTTACTCCCAGTCGGGAACGAAAAACACCCTGACCGTCGCCAAATGGATCCGGGAAAAGATCGGCGGCGAGCTCTTCGAGATCGTGATGGAAAAACCCTATTCCGACAGTTATGCAAAAGTCCTCATCGAGTCGAAAAAGCATATGGACGGCAAGGTCCTTCCCCCCATCAAGCCCTTCGCGGGGAAGATCGCCGAATACGATCTCATTTTCGTGGGGAGCCCTGTCTGGTACAACACCTTCGCGCCGCCTCTGGGGACCTTCCTGAGTCAGCACGATTTTTCCGGGAAGACCGTCCTGCCCTTCTGCACCCACGGGGGCGGCGGGCCGGGGCATCTCTACGCGGACATCAAGGCCGCGCTGCCCAAAGCACGGGTCCTCGAGGGGCTGACCCTCAAGGGGCACAACATCATCGAACGGACCTTCGGCCGGGGCACCGCGGACAAGTGTTCTCCTTCCGAAGTGACCGAATGGCTGAACCGGGTGCTCTGAATGGCTTACTGCAACTGGGGCGACACCTCCGAAGCCAACCGGGCTTATCACGATTCCGAGTGGGGGATCCCTCTTCACGACGACCGGAAACAGTTCGAGTTCCTCTCCCTCGAAGTCATGCAGTGCGGCCTCAATTGGGAACTGATGATCCGGAAAAGGGAGATCTTCCGGAAGTGTTTCCATGATTTCGATTTCGACGCGGTGGCGGGATTCGGGCCGGAGGAGGTCGCCCGCATCATGGCGGAACCCGGCATGATCCGTTCGGAGCGGAAGATCCGGGCCGTCATCGGCAACGCCCGGTGTGTGCAAAATCTCCGCCGCGAAGCGGGCACTTTCAGCGCGTGGCTCTGGGCCTTTTCCGGCAACCGGACCATCCTTTACGACCGCCACGGCGACGGATTCATCCCGGCGGCCAACGGGCTCTCGGTCAGGATCAGCCGGGAGCTGAAGAAAAGGGGATTCCGGTACATGGGCCCGGTGACGGTCTACTCCCACCTTCAGGCATGCGGGATCATCAACGATCACGGGAGCGACTGCCCCCGGTATCGCTTCATCGTGGAGAACTTTCCCACGGTGAGGAAACGCCGGGACCATGAGCTCGAGGTCCGGCACTTCGGATGATTTTTGCCGCCCGCAGGCGGCGCAGAACATAAGGAAATCACGATCATGAAAAAAGACAACCGCTTCTGGATCTGGGGATACGTCCTCGATCAGATCCCCGGGAAAGTTCAGTTCGTTTCGGGAAACACCTCCTGCAGTCTGGAGACGGCGGCGGCCTATCTGGACTGCCCCAACGTCTTCTGGATGAACTCGCTCCACAGTCTGGAAAGCCTCAACGACGCCCAGTGGGAGCATCTGAGCCATCTCGATTCCCTCGTCTGCGGCCTCACCCACATCGAACACGGTTACGAAGGCAGCGGGGACTGGCAGCTGCTCTACCGGGAGTCGGCGGAAAAGATCGCCCGTATGTCCCTGCGCCATCCCAACATCAAGGGGGCCCTCATCGACGACTTCCGCTGTCCGGAAGGCCCCAGCAAGGACCTCTCGGACGGAGAGCTCCACGTCATCAACAGCACCCTCAAGGAGATCAATCCCGCGCTGAAGCTCTACCTTGTGCACTACCACGTGACCCGGACTCCGGAAATGCTGGAGTCCTGCGCCGCCGACTTCGACGGCCTGACCCTCTGGCTGTGGCACTCCACGGACCACTTCTGGAAGGGGCTCTACGAGGACGAGATCCGGGCGCTCCGGCGCAAATTCCCGGAAAAGGAGCTCATCCAGGGACAGTTCATCCACGCCTACGGCGACGCGGGCGGTGCCCAGCCCCTGGATCAGATGGAACTGCAGTGCGAATCCATCGCCTATCAGATGGACCGGGGCCGCCTCGACGGCTGGTGCGCGCTCCAGAACGGCTGGTTCTGCCGTCAGGACCACCGGAAGCAGGTGGAGTATCTGCGCAGTTACTGGGAGTGGTACCGGAACACCCGGACCTGTCGCTGAAATTTTTGTCCGTCTCCGATTTGCAATCGGGCGGTATCGGTGCTATATTATCTGAGTCAGGCACGAAAACAACTTCAAGGAGAACGATATCATGGACATGACGATTTCCGTCTACGGCGCTCACGAGCTGGTTCCCGAAGAGGGGCGCACCGTCGAAAAGATCATGCTCGCCGCCGCCGCGCTGGGCTTCGACGGCATCGATCTGGGCTACTACTGGGGCGAGAAGAAGGCCAAAGAGATCAAACAGGCCGGGAAGACCGCCGCGAACTGCGGCCTGAAACTGGTCAACTACATCTGCGGCAACAACTTCGGCAACGCCATCGCCGAGAAGCGGCTCCCCGCCGAGATCGACAAGGTCAGAACCGCCCTCGACGAGGCTGCGGAATTGGGGTGCAAACATCTCCGGGTCTTCGCCGGCGGCTACGAACTCGAGTGGAAGAAGTACGCTTCGAAGATCGCCGACGCTCTGGCGGTCTGCGCCGAGCACGCCAAAGCGAACAAGATCATCATGGCCCTGGAGGATCACGGCGCCCTCTGCAAGGACTCCTCGGAACAGCTGTTCTACCTCGACAAGGTGAAATCCCCCTGGCTCTGCCTCACCGCGGACATCGGCAACTACTGGTTCCCCGGCG
>JAFSYV010000068.1 GCA_017443585.1 Lentisphaeria bacterium
AGAGCGCTTGGCTCACGCCTTGTGCAGAAACGAGGTATCCAGTCCTTTGAGCGGGTTTTCTGTGCGGATCGGTTCCGGCGGATCGGGCTGGGGCGTGATCCGGTCCGGGACGTAATTTTCCGGAGCGGCCCAGCGGATCGCGTTCTTGAGGATCTGCTGAATGACCTTGTCGTGATAGACGGGGAACGTTTCGTGTCCGGGGGAAAAATAGAAGATTCTGCCCCGGTCTCGCTCGAAAGCCACGCCGCTGCGGAAGACGTTCCCGCCCTCGAACCAGGACATGAAGATGATCCTGCCATCCTGCGGGAGGTCGAAGGGCTCCCCGTACATTTCGTGGTTGGGGATAACGAAGGTCTCAGGAACGCTCTGCGCGATGGGATGGGCGGGGGCGACCGTCCAGAGCCGCTCCCTTTCCCCGGCTTCCCGCCAGCGCAGACGGCAGGCCGTACCCATCATCCGGCGGAAGATCCTGGAATAATGGCCCGAGTGGAGCACGATCAGCCCCATGCCCGCAAGGATCCGTTGCCGGATCTTTTCCACCAGTTCCTCCTTCACCTCCTCGTGGGCGCAGTGGCCCCACCAGACGAGAACGTCGGTGCTTTGGAGCCGTTCGTCGTCCAGTCCCTGGTCGGGTTCGTCCAGCGACGCCGTGCGTATGGAAAGATCCTCCGCCGCCAGATGCTCCGCGAGATAACGGTGGATTCCATGAGGGTAGAACTGCCGGATGTACTCCCCTACCGGCCCCGCTTCCCGCTCGTGGCGGTACTCGTTCCAGATCGCGACCCGGATCTTGCTCATTTGAAAACCTCCGGAGTCTTTCTATCTGCGGATGAGCGCGGCGGGGTCGAGGCCGCAGAACTTGAAGGCTTCCTCGGTGATCCGGACCACCTCCCGGCCCTCTTCGAGTTTCAGGGGGGAGGGGATGCCGTTGACCGCTTCGTCGTACAGGTGTTTCCACAGCACGGAAGGATCGATTTTCGGCAGTTCGAACTCGGAATTGACGAAGTAGAGCTGTTCGTCGAAATTGCCGTAACGCAGCGGCGGATTTTCCGGATGCGGCTTCAACTTCTTCAGCTTCACGCACGGATCCAGATAACGGGCGCTGAGCTTGCCGTTTTCGAAGACGATCGTGCCCCGGGAGCCGATGAGTTCCATCTCCCTTCCGGGCAGGGCGTTGGCGCCGGAGACTTCGATGTCGGCCAGACGGCCGTTCCCGGCCTTGAGAATGATCTTGAAATGGTCGTCCCCGCTCCCGATGGAAATGACGCGGCGGATGTCCGCCCAGAGGTCTTTTACGGGCGACTCCAGCAGCTGCAGCGCCTGATCGATCAGATGCGGGCCCCAGTTGGTAAGCAGCCCGCCGTAAAACTCCGGCATGGTCATCCAGTCGTTGCGGCGGCAGCAGCCCACGCTCCGGTAGAGTTTGATGTACTGCACTTCGCCGATGAGGCCGGAGCCGATAAGTTCCCGGACCTTGACGAAGGCCGGTTCGAAACGGCGGTTGTGGCGCAGGAAAAGTTTGTGCGGATGCCGGGCGGCTGCGGCCAGCATGGTGTCGAACTCCGCCGTGCTTGTCGCGGTGGGCTTTTCCACCACGGCGATCTTGCCCGCCTCGAGGATCTTCAGCGCCATGGGCACGTGGTCCGGATGACGGGTGGCGATGGTCACCATATCCAGACCGGGATGTTTCAGCATCTCCTCCAGCGAGGCGTATTTGGCCGCGTTTTCAAGCTCCTTCGGGCAGAGCGCGTTCAGCCGCTCGGGATCATGGTCCGCCCCCGCGACGATCTTGAAGAATTCCGGAAACGAGGCGAGATCGCCCAGGTGATTGCGGGCGATCCGGCCCAGCCCCACGACGCCGACATTCAGACATTTTTTCATTATTTCACCTCCGGCATGACGGGTTCGATGTCCATCCACGCGCAGTATTGCAGCAGTTCCTCCCTCACGTCCGCGTGGATGACCGTGTAGTGGTGTTCGAAGCCTTTGAGCATGATCGTGTCGATCAGATCTTTGACCGGAGGATCGAAGCGGATCGTCAGCGGATTGCCCCGGATGAAGGGCTCGGTGTCGACGGCTTCCCCCTTCGCGATCAGCATCCGGAAGTGTCCGTCCGCGTCCTGGTCGAGCTTGGTCAGCGTGACCGGGCCGGGCTTGAGCGAAAAATCGTTGGTGACCCCCTTCTTGTCCCCGCCGTCCACCCGGAAATGGAGCCGGTATTCCGTCTCTTCGAAGCTGCGGCAGAGGGAAACGGGGGCCGCGCCGCAGTGCCAGATGACGCCCGTATTCGCCTTTTCATCGTAGGAGATCAGGTCCACGAAGAGGGGAATGCCGCCGCCCGCCAGCGCTTTCAGCAGCACCATGGTGATCGCGCCGGGGACGTCGCCCTCGCAGCTGGCGGGGATCCCGGCGTCGTTCAGCAACCCGATCACCGCGCAGGGAGCGATCCCGAAGATGTCGGAAAACTCCGGCCAGCAGCGGATGGCGAGAGCTTCCAGATCGTACTTCGCGGTGAGGACCTTGAAGGCCCCGAACATCTTCGCCGCAAGCTCGAGTTCATGCTCGGGGACATTGTTGACCTTGCTGGAGGAACGCTTGACCACCGCGCGGGCTTCGGCCAATTGGGCGGGGGTGAGTTTTCCGGCCGCGTCCACCACTTCGACCAGATCGGCCACCTCCACCGCCGTGCCGAGTTTCGCCCTCGTCTTCATCTCGTCGAAGTTGGAGGTGTAGAAGCCCGGCACCCGGCCGCCCACCAGCCCGATGCGGCAGTTTTTCATGGCCGTGATGCCCCTTGCCGCCGCGAGAAATTTCTTCAGGGCGGCAGGCGTTTCCGAAGGCGTCACCTTCAGATAGCCGTACCGTTTGCCCAGACGCCGCATGACGAAGGCCCCCAGATTGGCGCCGCAGAAGGAGTTCTGCTCCCACATTTTCCCGGCACAGGGGCCTTCCGGGTTGGCCAGCAGGACGATGGGGGCTTGGATCCGTTCCGCGATCACGGGGATCAGCGCCCCCGCCGGGAAGGTGACGAAGTGCATGACGAGCAGGTCGATCCCCGCTGAAGCGAGCATTTCCGCCCCGGACCGGGCTTCTTTTTCACTGGTGATAAGCCCGTCGGGGGCGACGAGCTCGCACCCCTCGAGTTTCGCAAGTCCCGCCGCCGTGTCTTTTGCGAGAGCTTCGATGCGCGGCGTCTTCCAGCTCAGTTTCGAGAGGGCCAGGTAACCGATCTTCAATTTTTTCATTTCGCATTCCTTGTATTTTTGCAGAATAAGGATATATTATTGCGTAGTCAAGAGCAAATATACATCAACATGTTCCGTTTGTAAATGGATAAAACAAACCGGAATATACACAAAACGAACACTTCGGTGCGAAATCATGGACTTTTTCGACGGTCTGACCTTCAGCATGTTCGGTTCGGAGCCGGAATACGCTTCCGTGGTGCGGAACGAACCGCGCTATTACAGCATCCAGTTCAATTACCGGGGCCCCCTCCGGCTGCGGATCGACCGCGGGACGCTCTTCGAATTCGACGGCCCCTGCGCCTTTCTGACCTCCCCCGGCCATTGGTTCGAATACGGTCCCCCCGAGGGGCGGACGAGGCATCACAACTATATCTGCACCTGCGGTCCGCGAGTGGAGCGTTATATCGACGGCGGATTGTGGGAGTTCGACCTTTCCTCCCCGCTGGTCCGGGTCGGGCATCCGGAACGATTCCTGCGCACCATGCAGGAGATCATGACGCTCGCCCGCAAGCCGGGCCCCTTGGAGCCCCGGGCGGTCCTGCTCTTCGAGGAGCTGCTGCTCGAGATGCATGAGGCGAAGAAGGAGAAGCGACAGCACCTCCCTCATCAGGCGGAGCAGTTGAAGACGCTTGCGCGGCGGATCGCCGCCGCCCCGGAACGGGCGTGGGATTTCGAAGCCGAAGCGCGGAAGTGCCACGTGACGTTGACCCATTTCCGCCGCATCTTCAAGGAGATCACGGAGCTCCCGCCCCAGCAGTTCCTGCTCCAGATGCGCCTGAGCAAGGCGGCTGAATTGCTCAAATCCACCCCGGCCCCCGTCAAGGAAATCGCGGCTTTATCCGGCTGGGAGAACGTGTTTTACTTTTCCCGCCTCTTCCGGCAGAAATATTACATTTCCCCACTCCAGTACCGAAAGGAGTTCCACGTGTGAAACACGCCCCCCCCGATGCCGAAGTTTTGTCAGACAGGTCGGACAAGTCGGACAGGTCGGACAGGGGGGGCGGCTTGACCGCCGCAGCCTACAGGATCCCGGCCTGACGGCGGAACCACTTGGCGGCGGGGATGTGCCAGTCGGCCACGGCCTTGCCCGTGCGGGCGATCCCGTAGCCGTGGCCGCCCTCGGGCCAGATGTGCATTTCGCAGGGGACCTGCGCCCGGCGCAGGGCCAGGAACCAGGTGAGGGCGTTTTCCACCTGAACGGCGTCGTCCTCGGCCTGGACGATGAAGGCGGGCGGCGTCTCCGGCCCGAACTTGAATTCCGGCGCGGGCGTCAGGGTCTCCTTGTTGGAAAAGAGATATGCGGGATAGATCAGCGCCGTGAAGTCCGGGCGGTAGGAAAAGGTGTCGATCTCGTCCTGCGGCTCGTAGGGCAGGGGCTCCGCGGGCGCGGCGGTGACGGCGCACAGGTGCGCCCCCGCCGAACTTCCGATCATGCCGACTTTTTCCGGGTCGATATTGAATTCAGCTGCGCGGGCGCGGATGATCCTCATGGCGCGGGCGGCGTCGGCGCGGGCGGCCTCCCGCCGGTCCGGACAGCGGTACTTGAGGAGGAACGCGGTGAAGCCGTTCTGATTCAGGAAGGAACAGTAATCGAGCCCCTCATGGCTCCAGGCGAGAGCCCGATAAGCGCCGCCGGGGCAGACGAGGACGGCGGGATGAGGCCCCTTCCAGGCGGCGGGGAAGCAGGTGATGGTGGGCTCGGTCACGTCGGTGTAACGCATGTTGTCGTCCGGTGACTCCTCCTTCAGGTGTTCGTGCAGAAGCGCGTCCTCTTCGCGGGCAAAGGGTTTTACTTCCTTCCAGAGGGGGATGACTTTATGCAGGATATTTTCCATTTTTCGTGTCCTTGTCGGATGTATTGCCGAAGTTTGTTTACCAGCTTTCGAACTTGAGCTGCCTGATTTTCGAGAAGTGAGTCACGTTGTTGGTGACCAGCGTCATTCCTTCGGCGACCGCTGAGGCGGCGATCAGCATGTCCATGCTGCCGATGGGAGTTCCCGCTTTTTCGAGATCGACCCGAAGTTGGGCGTAGGCGTTCGCGGCGTCCTCCCCCCAGGGAATGATCGGGATCAGGTTGCACAGGGCTTGAACTTTTTTGGAAAGCACCCGGTTGTTGCGCTTCCTGGCCCCGTAAAGCAATTCCGCGGCAGTAATACCGGAAATGACGCAGTCTTCGTACGATTCGGTGAATTTCGCCGTCACCTCCGGGTGGTCTCCCCGGATGAGATACGAAGCGATGTCGGTATCGAGCATGTATCGCATCAGAACAGCTTCCGCTCCTGCGTCTGCTGGGCGGATTCCCGCTCGACGGTAAAATCAGGGCAGCACGGAAGCGCGAGAAACGCCTCCAGCGCTCCCTTGCGGGAAAGAGGCGACAGAATGACCTCGTCTCCCTCCTTGCGGATCGCCACTTCCGCGCCGGAGAAACGGTAGCGCTTGGGCAGCCGCACCGCCTGCGACCTGCCGGTTTTGAAAATTTTGGCCGTTTCCATGATAGAGCTCCTTTGGGTTTTTTTTTCTGGTATCTATCTTTAATATATATCAAAAAGCCAAAAATTCAAGCTCCGCTGTTTCAAAATCCGGGGTATTTGTCGAGCCAGTTCGGCGTTGCGCGGCCGTTTGCGTCCGCTTCGAAGCGTTTCCAGAGGTCGTCCGCCATTTGCGCGACGATCTCCTTCTCCCGGAGGCGGGAGCGCCACTCGGCCGGGATCGCCGATTCGCCGTTGATGACGCCCAAGATATTTCCGGCGATCGCCCCCGTGGAGTCGCTGTCGCCGTCGATGTTCACCGCTTCCAGAATGCCCTCGCGAAATTCCCGCTGGTGCTTCAGGGCGCAGTGGACCCCGATGGCCAGCGCCTCCTCGGCGATCCAGCCTTCGCCGAGTTCGGAAACGTTTTCAGCCTCACGGGCCTTGCGCAGTGCCGCCGCCGTTTCCGCGGCATCGGGTTTCCCGTCGAGGAATTGGAGCACGAGTTCCAGCGCCTCCTCCAGCGGTTTTTCCGTCAGCAGTTCGGCGATCAGCATGGCGAAGGCTCCGCCCGCGGTGATGCCCGTCGGATGTCCGTGGGTCAGGGCCGAAAAACGGCATCCGTAGTCGTACGCCTCTTCCGGGGCGAAGAAAAGTCCCGCCGGAGCCATGCGCATCACGGTCCCGCAGCCCTTGCTCTTGTTGGGAGCCTTTTCCAGTTCCGCGGGGATCTCCAATGCGCTGATGCAGGTGTTGCCCGGTGCCCGCCACGCGAAGAGCTGCCGCTCGCGGATCAGCCGGCCGGAATCCAGCATCTCATCGGGCGTTGTTTCGGGGACTCGGCCGCCTTGCGTCTTGAGCCAGCGCCGGTAGGCGTTGCGCATGACGGCGACGAAGTCGCAGGCCCCCTTTTCTTTCTTGCGGGCGTGTGCCCGGAGGATCCCTTCCGCCGTGAAGAGCGTCATCTGGGTGTCGTCGGTGATGGAGCCCGTCCCGTCGGGGAATTCCACGAACCCCGTCACGCCGTTTTTTCCGTATTGCCGCCGGATCTCCTTCTCGCTCATGAACTCCACCGGAGCGCCGAGGGCGTCGCCGACGGCTCCGCCCAGCAGACAGCCGCGGAGGGCGTCGCGCCGGGCGGCATCGCGGGAACTCCCCTCATTTGCTTTTCCTGTCGGTCCCACTTCATCGAGCATGATCTGTTTCTCCTTTCTGCAAAAAATTACTTCGCCATCTGCACGAGCAAAAGATACCACCGTTGTTTCCATTTTGCAAGTAAAAACCGGAATCGAAGGAAAGCTTCATTTCTTCCCTGAACCTGTTTCGGAAAAATTTTTTCATTTTTCTCCACGTCTGACAACAATTGTCATGGGTGCCGTTGTATAATAGACGGTGAAAACAAATGCGGGAGACGGAAAAATGACGCGACACGAACACGATCTGGAACTGATGAAAAAGTACACCGCGTGCGGGCTGAATTTCATCGCCGCATGCACCCATGGGGACGCCGGAGTCCTGCGGGCGCACTTCGCGGAAAAGAAGGCTCCGCCCCTGAATGAGAACATGGTGTATTCCATGCCGCCGGGATTTCCGCAGATGCTTCCCCTGGCGGCCGCCGTCCTTTCGGGCTCGAAAGCGTGTGTCGAATTTCTTCTTGTGCACGGCGCGGACCCTGACATCCGCTGCCGCCGCTGCGGAAAAACGCCCCGGGAGCTGGCGGAAAATACCGCTTTGGCGGAACTTTTCGCAACTTCGGTGAACAATGACCGGAAATAAACAAACAGAGAGGTAAAATATGGACGGAAAAGTAAAACAGATCCTCCGGGCGTTCATTCAAGAGAAACTGAACGGGAAACTCGATGAAATCCTCACCTTCGACTTCAAGACGCTGCGGGAGTCGGAAGATTTCGGCTGTCCCGGCCGCCGCTTCGACGGCGACGACACGGAGATCGTGCGGGCGATCTGCGTCGTCTTGTGGGAGGAGCTCCTGCCGGAGCTCTCCATGGCGGCGCTCGGCGATAGAAAAAAATACCGCGGCGACACCATGAATTCTTTTCACACCATGTTCGGACGGGAAATTCCCGAGCGGCCCGGCTTTTTCGCCGGCCTCGAAAAGTATGACCCGCCGGAGGAGCTGAGGGAACGGGTCCGCGAATTCGGGAACGCGTACTGCGGCACCGTCGGCAACTTCGTCGTCCTGCCCAATCTCTACGTGCGGGGGACGACCCTGAACATGTACCGGGGAACGAACGGGTGGCGGGACTTCTTCGACCGCTTTCTCATCCAGCTGCGGAAGGTGCTGTGCGGCGGAGAGGAAAAAGATCCCCTGCTGGCGGAGCTGGTGAAAGCCAATGCCTTCTGCTTCGCCCGATTCGAAGGCCGGGAAGGCTTTCCCGCCTTGGTGCGGGGGCTGCTTCTGGAGGACTACTGCGATCGGGAGTACAACCCGAAGACCGTTTTCCCGATGAATTACCACTGGAAAGACCCCGCGGACAAGGAGACCTATTTCCGCGACGCGGCGTCCTACCTCGACAACGCGGAACGGATCATAAGGAACCGCGGCCGGAGGATCTTGGACATCCTGCGGGCGAAACTCGGGTGAGCAGGGGGCGTCAGCAGGGGGAAACGTCGACTCCGGCGAAGTCGAAGGACTCGAACATCACCCCGAAGGGGTCCGCTCCGGCGGCCAGCGTCTGGATGTGCAGGTAGCTCAGCGCGTTGGCGGTGACGAGTTTTCGGGAGAGTTCCGCGATCTTTTCGCCGTCGAGCCGCAGTTCGGCGCAAGATTTCGGCAGGTCCCACGCGATCTCGACATCGTGCCATGAATCGGGTTCCAGCGTCTTTTCCGCTTCGGCGAAGACGCCGCAGGGCAGCAATTCCGTTGCGAAGACCGCGAAATCCGCCGCGTCGGGGTCGGAGGGGTTGACCCAGCGGTCGGTCAGCATCAGCCGGACCCCGCCTGCTCCCCGGTTTTCCCGCAGACGGATGCGGACTTTCCCCTTCTTCGCGGCGGTGAAGTTCCACGCGACGCCTTCCAGGTCGGAAACCAGCCGGTCGTCCGGATGACGCCCGATGAGGAGTACTTCCCGGTCATCCCGGTCGGGGTGCGGGACCAGCGCCGCCCCCGCCCGGCGGTTGTAGGAACAGTGTCCGGAAATGCCCCGGAAGCCCCCCGCGGGGCTCCTCAAAAATTGATGGACCGAGAGCGCTCCGTAACCGGTCGAAAAATCCTCGTGCCGGGTCGGCTCCTCAAGCCATTTCGGATCGAAGACAAGGGCCTTGCGGCTGCGGAAATTCTGCCCCGCGCAGACGAGGATCCGCCCGTCGGCGAGTTCCACGGCCTGATTCTGGTGGACGCTCTTGTCCCGGGTGTCGAAGGGGACCATCACGGAGCGGAAATCCCCCGCGTTGCGCTCGGAATTCAGCAGGAGTTCGCGGAAGCCGCTCCAGGTTTTCCCGCCGTCGCACGAGATCGCCGCGTGGAGCGCGTCCCGGTTGGTGAAGACGTCCTCCCACCAGCCGTTCAGGACGTCGGGATCGTTCCCGCCCTGCTGGGTGCGGTGGTCGACCTCGCGCAGCGGCACGGTGTTGTTCCACACGGCGAGGAGCCTTCCGCCGGAAAGGGCGTAGAGCCCCGGCATGGTGGCGTCCGCGTAAAAACGGGAAGGCTCCGGCTCGCTCCAACTTTCGCCGCCGTCATCGGAAAAGCTTTCGTAATGGCAGTCGTGGGCCGTCCGCAGCAGGGCGAGGAGCCGCCCTTCCGCGTCTTCAGCGACGATGGGTTCGAGGCCGCAGTGGATCCAGCGCAGTCCGCCGTGGCCGGGGAGCACCCCCGGCACGGGCGGAGCGGTGCAGCGGATCTTGCGCCACGATTTCCCATCGTCATCGGAAAGGAGTACGCCCCAGTAAAATGTGGGCACCCCTGCTTCCCGCGCCTGATAGGGCACGAGCCAGCGGCGGCGGCCGTTCAGCGCCAGCGGCAGACGCTGGATCTGCAGATCGGCGAAGCCCAGGTCCCGCACCTCGAAGGGCCCTTCGGGCGTCGCGCCGGAGCAGACGTAATTCCCCGGCTCGGTCAGCGTTTCGCTCAAGGTGCTCCGTTCGCCCGCGAGAGCTTGAGGAGAACTCCCCGTCGCCCGGATGATCGTGAGGTAACGCCCGCTCCAGGGGCTCCGCGACATGGCGCCGGGGCAGGGGACCGTGATCTCTTCGGTGACCCAGCTTGTGCCGCCGTCCCGGCTCTTCATGACGACCGGGACCGCTTCCTCGGGGGAAACTCCCGTCCGGGTGATACGGTGACCGTAGATCCGGAGCTCGCCGTCGGGCATCTGCATCATGTTCCGCCCTGCGTCGGAGGGCAGGGCGGCGACGATGACGGGAGCGGTGATTTTCGGTATCGGCATGGAAAAATCTCCTCTTTTGTCGGCTTGAACGTGTTTTCTTCTAATGTAGCGCACCGGGCCCTTTTTTTCAATCGCCACATTGAAAATTCCGGGAATGAGTAATATATTGGATAAGTTGCCGAGTTTCGGAGGAGATTGGGAGCAGTATTATGAGATCCGCATGGAATGGAAAAAGTAGACTCTTGGCTTTGCTTTGCCTTGTCGGCGTTGCGCTGGTCTTTCTGCCGGGGTGCGACGATGCGCCGAAGCGCCCCGGCGAGGGGTTCTTCTGGTATCCCGGATTCCGGGACTGGTGGCGGATCCCCCTGGTTTTTCCATGGCAGATACACATAATCGACACCTTTGATTGGGGGGACTTTGAGAAGTATGACCCGGTGTCTTTGGTTGGTGGGGCGAAAACGACCCCTTTCCTCGATGACATCACCGCCTTTTGCGATGCGGAAAACTACTGGCTGTTCAAAGATAAGAAGAACAGATTTTACGCGTTCCACATAGCGACCGAAAAGCTGAGGAAATTCGAGGCGGAGGACGAATTGCGGCTGTTCCTCGAAATAAAGAAGCTCCCCTTTTCCGGCTGGAAGGATCTGAAGACCCTTTGCGACGAACGCTGGAAAGTCGCCAATAAGGCCGGTTGGGATCCCGCCCGGGGCTTCTACGTCCAGAAGAAAATTTCCTATGGGCCGCGGGTCCCCTTCAAGATGCCGTGGCAGATGATATTGACCGATTCCGGGGCTTACATCGGCAAATACGATCCGGAGCAGTCCTTTTCCAAACGCCTGCGGCCCCGTGAGTGGGAGAAGATGACGGGGAACGTCACCGGCATCGCCTGGGGCGAGACCTTCATCGCCTTCCAACAGAAGAGCGCGAAGGAGCCTTTCGGCTGTCTGGTCTGCGCTTCCGGCAAATTCTTTTATTTCCCCACGCAGGAAAAGCTGTACGAGTTCATCCGGTTCAGCGGCTTCGAGATTCCCTCTCTGGAGCTGATCCAGCCGCGGGAGTTTTACGAGCGCAGGTGGCAGGAGGTGGATAAAATCCGCCGCACGAACCCCAAAGCTCTGCCCGTCGATTGAAGACTGTTACCCGGCGAAGCGGCGGAACACTTCGAGGAACTCCTGGGCGTAAACGTTGGTCTTGTTGAAGAAGACCGCTCCGGGAAGTCCTGCATTCCGGACCAGTTCCAGCCGCCTGGCCGCGCCTTCGGGCGTGGTTTCTCCCATGGAACTTACGATGCCGATCCCGGAAAAGAGCAGTTCTTTCCGGTTGCCCATGAGCCGGAGATGGTCTGCGAGGACGCTATCGAAGAGGGCCAAGTCGGTGTGGTAGTTCATGGGGCAGATCCCGTCGACGAGCCCCGCTTCCGCCCACTCGACCCAGTCCTGCCCCTCGAGGACCGCGGGGCCGAGGCCCCAGACGGGGGGAGAAGTGATGTCCGGGCTGTTCACGTAGTTGGCCCGGGCCGCAATGGTGAGTTTGAGGCCGTGCCGCGAGGCGAGAGCCCGCATGGCGACCACGGTTTTTCTCACGTTTTCGTTCCGGAGCGCGAGGAGCTTGTACTGGACCGCCGGATCCCGGAGCATCTCCTTCGAGGGGACGGCGCAGCCGAAGTAGCGGCGGTACAGGGCCTGACAGGCGTCGCACTGACAGGGGGAGTCCGCGAGCAGGAGCGCGTTGTCGTTGCGGATGAAGTCCAGATGGAGCGCTTCGATGCGGCCTGCATACTCCGCCGCCAGCGCTTCCGCCGCGGCCAGAAATCCGGCCCTGTTCCGGGGATGGTTGCCGCAGGTCCCCGCAAGCTTGATGCCGAAGCGTTTTTCCATCTCCTCCCACTCGGCGGGGGGCAAAGTCCGCAGGACCGGGTCCTCCACGCCCCACGCGGGGAAGATCCGGGCTTCCACGGCGAGCCCGGCCTCCTTCGCGGCCCGGCAGTAGTCGTCGAGGGAGATCACCTCGGGCATGTAGATGATGGTGCTCGTGATCCCCGCTTTTCCCATGGTCTCCAGATGGCGGGCCATCTCGTCGTAGGGCCTTCCCTTGTTCGTCACATAGCGGCAGTGGTCCCAGATCTTCAGCTTGAATGACATGACTTTTCCTTTCGGGGAGGGGAGACTTACCAGACGGGATAGAGGTGGTGGATCCGCCTGCGGTACTTGTCGTGGATGGGCTTGTTGTGCTCGTCGCAGCCGGGGATGTTGTTGCTGACCCAGATTTCCGGCGTGCCGCCCTTGGCCTTGATGAGCCGGATCGTTTCGGACATGAGACAGTTCAGCGTGAAGCAGGTGAGGATCGTGGCCGTGGGGGTGATTTTTTCCTCCACGCCTTCGCAGTCCAGCACCGCGTCGGGGTAGGGCACGTGGTTGTCGATGGCGATGTCCGCGAAGTCGTTGATGTTCTGTTTGCTGGAGTGGCGCCAGATGAAGTTCCTGGGCACCTTCTCCGCGAACTTGTGGGCGTTGACGGTGATGAGCTTCACGCCCCGCTTTTTCGCTTCGATGGCCACGTCCACGGCGGTGATGTTGAGGCCGTAGAAGTTGACGAGAATCAGCACGTCGTCCTTGTAGACGTCGTAGAAGTTGAGGATGTAGGGGGCGTAGCCTTCGATCTTCGCCGTGGTGGGCCCGGCGGAAACGATGTTGGTGCCCACGGGGAACATGGCGTTGATCTGGGCGATGCCCCCCGCCCGCCAGAAGATCTCCATGGCGGCGATGGCGGAGTGGCCCCCCGCGCCGTAGATGTTGACGAGGCGCCCTTCGAGGACCTTGTCCGAAAGGAGTTCCGCCGCCTGAAGGATGGGCGTCTCTTCGTCGCGGATGATGTCGCTCATGGCGGAAGTGACGATCTCGTTGTACTGCTGCATCATTTTGGTCATGGTCTGTCTGCCTTTCATCGTTGATTTGCGGTGTGCTTTGTGAAAGATAATGCAGGATCGCCCGAAAGTCAAGCGCGAAACGGAAAAAAACAACAATTCCCCCGGAACGGCTGAAACGGGGTCCTTTCTCGGGGGGGCGGGTACTTTTTTGGGGGAGGGGGGCTGTCCGACAAGTCCGACAGGTCCGACAAAGGGGCAAAAAAGGGCGTAAAAAAGCACACTGACCTTGCGCCGGTGTGCAATGCGCTTTAGATGGTGGTTATTTCTTCCGGGCTTCCTGCTCTGCCTTGCGCAGTCGCGCTATGTACTCATCGATCTCTGCGCTGTTTTTTTTCCTGCGAGCAAGTTCTTCAGGCGGCAGCCCGTCTGGTATTCTGACAGGGCCCGGCGGAAACCAAAGCGGTTCGGCCATGTTGCTTCCGCCGCCGCCAGTGCGCTCGGTCTCAGCAATGACCCTTTCCCGCAAACGATCCATTTTTTCCTCAAAAAGATCTTTCATCTCGGCATCTCCTCCGCAAACACGTACAATATACCATCTTTTTCGTACTTTTTCAAGCGGGGAACTGAAACAAAGGGGCCTTTTCGGGTTGCAAATTCGCCGGGGCCGTGGTATATTATCCCATGGCCGGATCGTCAGGGATGAGAAGAGGAGTCCCGGTCCGGTCCGAAGATGTCTTATGAGGAGAAACAGGAGCCCGCGGAACATGGAAAAAGACCAGGTCAGGGATGTGGGATACGCCAAACTCGATATGACCCGGTGCGCCCGCACCGGATGCAGCGAGACCGTCTATTGTCCGGGGAAGAACCGCGAACAGCTGGCGGGGATCATGGAAGCTTTCCGCGAAGGGAATGTCCCCGTGCTGGGCACCAAGTGCGCCCCGGAACAGTTCGATTTTCTCCGGGAGCGGGGCCTCGACATCTCCTACGACCCCGTCTCCCGGATCCTGACGTCGGGCTGGGGAAAAGTGGAAAAACTCGCCGGACTCGTGGCCGTCTGCACCGGCGGCACCGCCGACATCCCCGTGGCCGAGGAGGCCTGCCGCACGGCGGAGTTCTTCGGCTGCGACGTGCTCCGCTGTTTCGACGTGGGGGTGGCGGGGCTCCACCGGCTGCTGGGCCGGATCGACGAGATCCGCAAGGCCGACGTGATCATCGCCGTGGCCGGGATGGAAGGGGCGCTGGGGAGCGTCCTCTCGGGGCTGGTCAGCGCGCCTTTGATCGCCGTGCCCACCTCGGTGGGCTACGGGGCCGGCTTCGGCGGCGTGGCCCCGCTTCTCGCCATGCTCAACTCCTGTGCCGAAGGGATGTCCGTGGTCAACATCGACAACGGTTTCGGGGCGGGGGTCATGGCCTGCCGCATCCTGCGCCTCATCAACAGAAAGAAGTGAACTGAAAATGGGAAAGCTCCTCTATCTCGAAGGTTCCTCCGGCATCGCCGGGGATATGACCGTCGCCGCTCTGCTGGACCTGGGCGGCAGCCGGGAAAAACTCGACGCCGTTTTGCACAGCCTCGGCGTACCGGGATTTTCCTGGATCGTCGGCCGCCGCAAGTCCAAGGGCCTCGAAGGATGCTCCTTCGACGTGGTCCTCGAAGACCATGAGCATGACCACGAGCATCATCATGACCACGATCATGAGCACGAGCACGACGACGCCCACCACCACGACCACGAGCACCATCACCACGAACACCGGAATTTCGCCGACGTCTGCGCCGTCATCGACAGAGGCGCGATGACGCCCCGGGCGGCGGAACTGGCGAAAAAGATCTTTTCCATCGTGGCCGAGGCGGAAAGCCACGCCCACGGCGTCCCCGTGGAGCAGGTCCATTTTCACGAAGTCGGGGCTCTCGACTCCATCGCGGACATCGTCGGCGCCGCCGTCCTCATCGACGATCTGGACATCACGGAGTGCGTCGTAACGGGCCTTTCCGAAGGGCAGGGCCGCGTCCGGTGTCAGCACGGGGAAATACCCGTGCCGGTCCCGGCGGTGGCGAACATCGCCCGGAAATGGCAGATCCCCCTGAGCCCCTCGGGCGTTCAGGGTGAAATGGTCACCCCCACGGGCATCGCCATCGCCGCCGCACTGCGGACGCGCCGGGAACTGCCCGCGAAGTACCGGATCGTCGGAGTGGGCTCCGGCGTCGGCAAGCGGGAGTTCCCCCACGCCAACATCCTCCGGGCCATGCTGATCGAGGAGGAAAACTCCCCGCAGACGGGCGTTTGGATGCTCGAAGCCAACATCGACGACGCTTCCGGCGAAATGCTGGGCTATGCCATGGAAAAACTCCTCGAAGCGGGAGCGTTGGACGTCCACTACATCCCCTGCTTCATGAAGAAGAACCGCCCCGGCTGGCTGCTGCGGGTCATGGTCTCCGGAGAGCTGGTGGAGAAAACGGAGGAACTCATCTTCCGCCACACCACCACCATCGGATTGCGGAAAAGCCCCCTCACGCGCAGCTGCATGGAGCGGGAAAGCATCGAGGTCGAACTCCCCCAAGGCGCGGTCGCGGTGAAGAAGTGTTCATGGGGGGAGCTGGTGAAGTATTACCCGGAATACGAGAGCGTGAAAGCCCTCTGCGACCGGACCGGAGCCGATTTCCTGACCGTCTACGAGGCCGCCGCGGCGGCCGCCGCATGCCATGACGAATGAAAAACTGCAGGCCCTCGAAGAGGTGCTCCGGCCCCTGTGTCCGGGAGGGATCGCGCTGTCCTTTTCGGGCGGCGTGGACAGTACGCTGCTGCTGGCGGTCCTGAGCCGGATCCGGCGCGAAAAGCCGTTTCCCCTGCTTGCCTTGACCGCCTGTTCCGACCTGCTGGGCGAGGAGGAAGCTCCGGCGGCGGCCGCCCTCGCCGCCCGGTACGGCGTCCCCCACGAGATCCTGCGCTGCAAGGTGCTGGAGATCCCCGAGGTCCGGAACAACGACCCCCTGCGCTGTTACTTCTGCAAGAAGACCCTTTTTTACGCCCTCTTCCGCCGGGCCGGAGAAGAGGGCTTGAAGAGCGTGCTGGAAGGCTCTCACGCGGACGATCTGAAAAGTTACCGGCCGGGGCGAAAAGCCCTGCGGGAACTGGGGGCGGTCTCGCCTTTGCTCCGGGCGGGGTTCACGAAAGAGGACATCCGGGTTCTGGCCCGTGAATTGGCGCTCCCCGTGTCGGAAAAGCCCGCCGCCCCCTGTCTGGCCACCCGCTTCGACTATGGGACGCTCCTCACCCCGGAAAATTTGAAGCGGGCCGGGGCGGGGGAATCGGTCCTGCGGGAGTTCCTGCCCGCGAATGCGCCTTTCCGGCTCCGGGTCCACGGGGATCTGGCCCGGATCGAGGCGGAACCGGGCTCCTTCGGGGCTCTGCTTGATTCCCGGGAGCTTATCGTGAAAAAATTGACCGGACTCGGCTTCCGCCGGGTCACGCTGGATCTGGCCGGATTCCGTTCCGGCAGTTTCGATGACCGTTTCAAGGAAGGAGATGCCGGAAATGTCTGATCTGATGCGTTTGAGCCTTTCGCTGGAAAGTCCGCTTTGGGAAAAACTGGAGACGCTGGTCCGCGCACGGGGCTACGGCAACCGCTCCGAATTCGTCCGGGACCTCATCCGGGAACAGCTGACCGAAGAGGAGTGGAAATCCGGCGCCGAGGTCATCGGGACCATCACGCTGATCTACAACCACCACCAGCACGGCGTCACCGAGAAGCTGGTGGAGATCCAGCACGACTGCTCCGAACATATCCTCGCCGCCACCCACGTTCACCTGAGCCACGAGATCTGCGCCGAAATGATCATGATCCGGGGCCGGGGCGAGGGGATCAAGCGCCTGGCCGATGAGCTGAGGCGGCAGAAAGGGGTCCTGCATGCGGGTTTTTCCGCCGGGACCACCGGGGAAAAACTGGCCTGAAGGAGCGGGAGCCATGGCAAGAAGATCGGAATCGGAACTGGAAATGAATTTCGAGGAGTTCTTCCCGGAAGCGGCGGAGATCTTCGACTTCTTCTATCCCGAAGACGATGCGCTGCGGCGAAAACTTCTGAGACACAGCATCCAGGTTTTCCGCAAGGCTTCGGCGCTCGCCAACGAAACCGACGTTCCGCTGGACTATATGGTGCTCGAGATGGGGGCCATCCTCCACGACGTGGGGATCCGGCGCTGCGACGCTCCGGGGATCTGCTGTCACGGGGATCAGCCTTATATGCGCCACGGTCTGGCCGGTGCCGAAATGCTCCGGGCGTACGGCAAAGTCCACGGCCGGGATCTGGAGCCTTTGGCCCGGATCTGCGAACGGCACACAGGGAGCGGACTTACGGCGCAGGAGATCGAGCAGCAGCATCTGCCTCTCCCGGCGCAGGATTTTCTGCCGGAAACTCCCGAGGAAAAACTGATCTGCCTGGCAGACAAGTTCTTTTCCAAGTCGGGAGATATGGAGGAAAAAACTTTCGAACAGGTCCGGCGGTCCATGGCGAAATTCGGCCCCGGCCCGCTGGCGCGTTTCGATGCCCTGATGGATCATTTCGGCCTCCTCGCCCTGGGGAGGACAAGAATCGTGGGGACGTGTAAGGTGGAGGGTTGGAAAATGGAAGAAAGTCCGTTTGCCGGACTGAAGATCGGCTGGCTGGGATTGGATGGCGTCGTTTCCGAGATCGAGGACGAAACGGGCCGCCGCCGCCTCGACTGGGAGCAACAGCGCGAGACCCGCTTCTGCGCCCGCGACGAGCGCGGGGTCTTTTTTCTGGAGTTCGAAAAATTTGCCGGCGGGATCCGGTTCCGTTCCTGGGCGGACCTTCGCGGCAAGCTCCCCGAAAAGCTGACTTTTTCGCCGCTGGTCTTTCCGGCGGTCGCCGTGGATCACACCCTCTTCTGCGGCGAAAAGATGGGGCGGTGTCAGGCGGCGGTCTTCCCCGTGGAGGCGGAACCCGCCTTTGCCGGGCGCCATTTCGCCGCACTGACGAGGAAGGGGGAGACCGTGCTCCTGACGACACCTTTGAACCAGCAGCTGGACAACTTCTTCCGGGGGCAGGGGACGGGGAAACTGCTTCTGGATCTCCGGTGCGACTTCGAGTTTCGCCACAACGACGTTTCCGGGCAGGTGGGTTTCGACGAGATCACGCTCCGGCGGGGCGACGGCATCGAACTCCTCGAAGCCTACGGCGAGGCCAATGCCGAAGTGAAACGGGATTTTTCCGTCCGGCCCGAGTGCGGCTGGAACTCCTGGGACTACTACCGCTGGACCGTCACCGAAGATGAGGTCATCGAAAACGCGGAGTTCATCGCCGCCGACCCGGTCCTGAGGAAGCACGTGAAAAGGATCATCGTGGACGACGGCTGGCAGTACTGCTACGGGGAGTGGGAGGCCAATCCCCTCTTCCCCGGCGGCATGAAGAAGCTGGCCGACCGGCTCCGGAAACTCGGTTTCAAGCCGGGGCTCTGGCTCGCCCCTTCCATCGTGGAGCCTCACTGCCGCATCGCCCAGTGGGATTCCGACATGCTGGCACTTTCCGAAGGGGGACAGCCCTGTCTGGGCTTCCGTTGCATGGAGCGGTACGGTTTTCTGCTGGACCCCACCGTGCCGAAGTCGCGGAAGTTTCTGGAAGAGCTTTTCGACCGCTGCGCCGGTATGGGCTACGGCTATTTCAAACTGGATTTTCTCGCATTCACCTTGGCGGCCGGGCAGTTTCACGACCGGAGCGTCCCCCGGTGCCGGATCCTGCGGCTCCTGATGGAAAGCATCTGCAAAGGCGTGGCGGGCCGGGCGGAGATTCTGGGGTGCAACTACCCCTTCGGCAGCGGCAACTCCTTCGTCGACGCGGTCCGGGTGGGGGGCGACATCCACTCCCACTGGCGGAGCATCAAGACGAACACGGTCTCCGTGGCGGGGATGTTCTGGGCCAACAAGCGCCTCTGGCTCAACGACCCCGACTTTTCCCTCTGCCGGGGCGTGGAGACGTCGGAGGATCCCGACCTCCGGCGGCTGAAGCCCTCATACGTCTACTGCCCTCCCGCAAGCGCCTTCAATCCGGCCTGCGCCTTCGATCTGGCCGGCACCACGCTGGATGAGCAGAAGGTCCTGCTGTCGCTGGTCATCATCGCGGGGGGCGCCGTCAATCTTTCGGACAAGATGAGCCGCCTCAACGAAACGGGACTGGAACTCGCGAGGAAGGTCGTTTCCGCCGAATCGGGCTTCGGCGGGCGGCCTCTCGATCTCTTCGAACACGTCCTGCCCATCTACTGGAGCCAGCGCCTGAAGCGCGGCGGGCGGCTTCTCGTCGTCAACTGGGAAGACGAGGAGCGTGAGATCCCCGCGGGCCCCGTCGCCGCCCTCTGCGGCGATGCCGAGCTCCGGGATTTCTGGACGGGCAAGACCGAAAAATGTACCGGCTCTGCGGCCCTCGCACCGCACAGCTGTAAACTTTGGGAGTATTGACAATGAAAATTCTCATCTGCGGCAGCGCCGCCGCCGAGGCGGTCCCCGGCCTTTTCTGCACCTGTCCCCTCTGCCTCAAAGCCCTGAAAGAGGGAGGCAAGGACGTCCGTTCCCGCACCGCCTATCAGCTGGGGGAAAAGATCCGGGTCGATTTCGGGCCGGACACCTTTTATCACATGGTCAAGTTCGGGCTGCGCCTGGACCTGCTCACCGATCTGATCTTCACCCACAGCCACCGGGACCACTTCAATCCCGGCGAGCTGGAAAACCGCCGCCGCGGCATGTCGAGAGTCCCGGAAGATTCTCTGCTGCGGATCATCGGCGACGCCCCCCTCATCGACCGGCTCGAGAAGGAGATCGACGCCGAAAAGTCCAAACTCACCCTCGCACGGGTCGCCCACGGGAGCCGGCTGATCCTGGCCGACGGGGTGGAGCTGACCGCGCTGAGAGCCGAGCACGGGACCCCCGACGCGCTGCTTTACGCTTTCCGGACTCCGGAGTGGTCCTGCTTCATCGCCAACGACACGGGCTGGTTTCCGGGGGAAACGTGGGATCTCCTCCGGAAATTCCGTTTCGACGCGGTGATCCTCGACTGCTGCTATCAGAACATCGACCACCGGAGAGGCCACCTGGGGGGCGAAAGTTTCCTCGCGGTCTTCGATGAGCTGCGGAAGATGGGGAGTCTCTCCGAAAAGGTCCGTCTGGTGGCCAATCACTTTTCCCACAATCCCGGCATGAGCCACGAGGATCTTTGCCGCTGGCTCGAACCGCATGGCGTGGAAACGGGATTCGACGGCATGGTGCTGGATCTTTGATGCGCCGGTTGAAATTTTCCACTTTCCGCGCTATATTATATATGTTGCCGAAGTATATCTCGTCGTCAGGAAATGGAAAGGTCCGTTTATGAAGCGTTTCGAAGAACTTTTTGCCGAACTCAAGGCCAAGGCCGCCGCGGCCGACCCGGAATCCGGGACGGTGAAGGAGCTCGCCCGCGGCACCCATTTCATCGGGAAGAAGATCATCGAAGAGGCCGGCGAGGTGTGGATCGCTTCGGAATACGAAGGGAAGGAACGCACCGCCGAGGAGATCTCCCAGCTGCTCTACCACCTTCAGGTCATGATGATCGACCGGGGGATCGACCTCGAGGACATCTACCGTTATCTTTAAGAAACATAAGGATTTTTTCTTGCGATGCTCAAAATCGCCGTTCCCAATAAAGGCGCTCTTTCGGAAGGGGCCGTGCGGCTCCTGACCGAGTCCGGGTTCCGGTGCCGGCGCACCGGGCGCGAACTGACCGTGTGCGATCCGGCCAACGATACGGAATTCCTCTTTCTGCGTCCCCGCGACGTGGCCATCTACGTGGGGGGCGGGATCATCGACCTGGGGATCACCGGAAGGGATCTCGCCGCCGACAGCGGGGCCGCCGTGACCGAACTCATGCCGCTGGACTTCGGCCGTTCCCGTTTCTGCTTCGCCGCGCCGAAGGAGCTGGGGCTGACCTCTCCCCGTCAGCTGGACAAGATGCGCATCGCCTGTTCCTATCCCAATTTGCTGCGGGAAAAGCTGGCCGAATTGGGCCTTTCCTGCTCCGTGGTCCGTCTCGACGGCGCCGTGGAGCTCTCGGTGAAGCTGGGCATCGCCGACGCCATCGCCGACGTGGTGGAATCGGGCTCCACTTTGAAGGAGGCCGGACTGGCCGTCGTCGGGAAACCCCTGCTTCACAGCGAAGCGATCCTCATCGGGGGAAAGACCGGGGCCGGGGACAGCCCCGCCGCGCGCAAGCTCATGGCCCGCATGAAAGGGGTCATCGTGGCCGCGTCTTACGTCATGGTGGAGTACGACATCAAAAGGGACGCCCTCGAGGCGGCCTGCCGGATCACTCCCGGCATCGAATCTCCCACCATCGCGCCTCTTTCCAACCCCGGCTGGGTGGCGGTCAAGGCCATGATCCGCAAGGAAGAGGTCAACGATATCATGGATGAACTTTATGCCATCGGAGGCCGGGGGATCTTCATCACCGAGATCCGGGCCTGCCGCATGTGAGGTGTGCTGCGATGAAGGATGCTGTTCTCAATCGGGCAAGAGAGGTCTTCGACATCGAGATCGAGGGCCTGACCGCGCTCCGCGACCATCTGGACGACCGGTTCGTCACTCTGGTCGAGCGCTGTTCCGCCGCCATCGACGCGGGCGGCAAGCTGATCGTCACCGGCGTGGGCAAATCCGGTCACATCGGCCGCAAGATCGCCGCCACGCTCTCCAGCGTGGGAACGCCGTCGGTTTTCATGCACCCCGTGGAGGCCCGTCACGGCGATCTGGGGCTGATCCAGGAAAACGACCTTATGCTGGCCCTGTCGTACAGCGGCGAGACCGAGGAGCTGCTGGTGGTTTTGCCTCCGGCGAAAAGGCTGGGGGTCGATATCATCGGCATCACGGGCAACGCCAAATCCGCGCTGGGAGCCGTTTGCGATTTCGTCTACGAAATGCGGGTCCCCCGGGAGGCCTGTCCTTTCAATCTGGCTCCCACCACCACCACCACGGCACTGCTGGCTCTGGGGGACGCTCTGGCGCGGGTGCTGCTCGAGCAGCGGGGCTTCACCCGGTCCGATTACGGCCGCCGCCACCCCGGCGGGGCTATCGGACGGCTGGTGACCATGACCGCGGGAGACATCATGCGGAGTCTGGAGCACACCGCGCTGGTTTCCCCCGGCCGCACGGTCCGGGAAACCATCTACCAGATGGGGCATGCCCGCTGCGGCTCCGCCATCATCGTCGACGAAACGCGGAAACTGCTGGGGATCTTCACCGACGGGGATTTCCGGCGCTGGGCCGAGAAGGACCCGGAGATCCTCAAGAAGACCGTCTGCGACGTGATGACGCCCCATCCCGTGTCGGTCCCCCGGGAAATGCTGGTGGCGGAGGTGCTGAAAGTTTTGGAAAAGAGACACATCGACGATCTGGTCGTCGTCGATGCGGAAAATACGGTTCAGGGTTTTATCGACGTGCAGGACCTGCCTGCTCTCAAGATCATGTGAAACTGCGGGAAAAGGGGAGTTATGATCGGGAAAACGAAAATCATCTGGGGGATCCTGCTGATGTTGGGGGGACTTCTGCTGTCCGCAGACGATACCGACGCCTCCCGGCTCTACCAGAAGGGACTGGATCAGGTCAAGGCCAAAGAGTATTACGACGCCTTGAAGACTTTCAAGGAAGCGGAGGTGATGGCAAAATCCAACACCATCCGGGCCAATTCGCTCCGGGCCCAGATCGGCGCGGCCAAACTGGCCGGGCTGCCCTGGCGGGAATTCGAGCTTATCGAAACGCTGCTCCGCAGATTTCCCGAGTACGCCAATGTTCCCGCCGCCGTGGAACGGGAGTACGAACTGGGCGACCTCTATTTCAGAGGCAAGCGGGAACCGGCCTTTTA
>JAFSYV010000069.1 GCA_017443585.1 Lentisphaeria bacterium
ATAATATACTCCGATTTCCGCCGAATGTCAAGAAAAACCGTCACCGGCGGGAACTCCTGCCTTTCCCTTGCAAAATTCCGCCCCCGGGTGTAAATTATGGAGTACACCCCTTTCGGACGGGGGTTTTTGCAGGAAAAAAGGGAGGAGATCGCGGATGAAGAGGTGGTTTTTGCTGTTGTTTCCGGTGTTTTGCAGCGTCCTCGCGGCGCGGGAGCCTCCGCCGCTGGCGAACGTGACCGACTACCGCGTCCGGGCCAACTGGGTCCGGTGCGACGCGGAAAAGAAGGCGGGGGCCTTCGACGTGTTCTACGTCTATCCCGTCCTCTTCGCGGACAAGAACCGCATCGTGATGGAGTGGAGGAACGATCCGAAGCTCCAGGCCAAGACCACGGGATTCGTCAATGCCCAGACGGGGATCTTCGGCCCCGGGGTCCGGGTCTTCGCCCCCTACGTGCGGCAGCTGGAGTACGGGAGGTGCATCGGCCTCATGGGCCCCGGCGAGGACTGGCGGAAAACTCCGGCGCTGTTCCAGGGAGCTGCGGACACGGTTGCGGCCTTCCGGCACTACTTCAAACACTTCAACGGCGGGCGGCCTTATATCCTCTTCGGCCACAGTCAGGGCTCCATCGACCTCTACCGGATGATGCTCCTCGTGCCCGAAGTCACCGTTTCCAAAGGCTTTGCTGCGGCTTACCTGATCGGCCTGCCCCGCCTGACCCGGCGGGAGATCGCTTCCGACTTCGCCCGACGGGGGATAATGCCTGCTTCCGACGCTTCGGGCGTCGGCGTCATCGTCGGTTGGAATACGCAGGCCCCCGGAGCGGCCAACCCCTGCTTCACGGGGAAGGGGACCTTCTGCATCAATCCCCTCAACTGGCGCACCGACGGGAAAGTTGCCGGGAAGGCGGAAAACGCAGGCGCCTTCTTCTACGACTACCGGACGAAAAAGGGGAAGACGATCCCCAACTTCTGCAGCGCCCGGATCGACCCCGTCCGGGGCGCGCTCCTCGTCGACCTGCCCGTCAACGGCCAATACGACGCCAAAGGCTTCATGGGCAAAGGGGTGTTCCACATGAACGACGTCTGGTTTTTCGCCGGGAATCTCCGGGACAACGCTTTTTTGCGGGTGAAGACCTGGTGGAACACCCACAAGAGGAAATAGGGCGAAAGCCCGGCCGGGGGTTCCCAAGAAACGTTTTTTTCACCGGACAAGCTTGATTTTCCTTCATTCCGGGATTATCTTTAAGCCGCGGCACGGGAAAAAGCCCCGGATCGCGGGAACAACTCAGGAACAGACATGAAAAAGATCAGTTTTTACGGCAGGGAACTTCCCGTTTTCAAGAGTTCCCTGCACATCCACAGCACCGTTTCCGACGGGAGTTTTTCCCCTGACGAGGTGATAAAGCTCTACGCCGAAGCGGGCTACGACGTCCTCGCCTTCACCGACCACTACAAGACCAATCCCGTTTCCACCTATGACGGACGGGGCATGACCCTCATTTCCGGTGCGGAAATCCACCCCGTGGGCCCCCGGAACGTGTCGTGGCACCTGCTGGCTCTGGGGATCCCGGAGGATTTCCCCTGCACCTACCCCACGGGGCAGGCGGCGGTGGACGCGGTCAAGGCCGCGGGGGGCCTCATCTTCTGCGCCCATCCGGGGGGCGTCTTCACCTCGCGCGAGATCCTCGATCTGCTGCGCGGCGTCGACGGCATCGAGGTCGCCAACACCAACGAGGGCTTCACCGGGTTCGAAAGTTCAGAATTCTGCTGGAAGGAGCTCATCGCCCAGGGGTTCCGCTGTCCCGCCCTCGCCGTGGACGACATGCACACCAAATGCGATCTCTTCCGCAACCGGACCATGATCGTCGCCCCGGACAAGAGCCCTGCCTCGCTCCTCGCCGCGCTGAAGTCGGGCAGCTTCTACGACACTCAGGGGCCGGAGTTCACCCGCATCGCGTGGCACGACGGGGTCTTCGAAGCGGAGTTCACCGAGGTGGTGGAGGCTTTCCTTTTCGGCTTCCCCGGCATGGAGATCGTGGGCACACCGGGCTATCCCACCCCCGAGACCAGTCCCCGCCTGACCAGTTTGAAATTCGCGCCTGGAAAGAGTTTCCGGGGAAACTTGCGCTGCCGCATCCGGGACGCGCAGAACCGCTGCGCCTGGACCATGCCCATAACTTTCTGATTTTTCCGGGAGACCCGTCCGGTGAATGACTTTTCCGCCTGCAAACTGCCGGAGCTGCTTTTCGCCCGGCGGGTCTGCTATTCCCCCTGCTACTCCCGGAACTGGCATGCCATCAAGGAGCACCAGATCTTCCACATCTTCCGTGGGAGCATGACCCTGGAACTCGCTTCGGGGATGTGCTACGAGGGCCGGGCGGGGGATACGCTCTTCCTGCCCGCTTGTGTCCGCCATCGGGACCGGTTCGCAGGACCCGAGGGCCCGGAGCTGCTCCATCTGCGCTTTTTCTGGCAGGGGCCGGAAAACTTCTTCACCGCGCCGCCGGATCTCATCCGGCATTTCCCGGCGGCGGTCCGGGCGGACATCGCCGCCCAGTTCCATCTTCTCCATCTGCCCGGGAACCGCATGGACGGCGGCTTCGATTCCCCCTGGCAGAAACAGCGCATCACCATGCAGCTGGGGGTCATCCTCGCCACCTGCGTGGAGCATCTCGTTTCTCCGCCGGAGCCTTTTCACGACCGGGGCGAGATGCGTTTTCACGACGCGCTCCGCTTCATGGACGACCGGCTGGAGTGTCCCCTGACCCTCGACACCGTGGCCGCCCATCTGCACGTGAGTCCCCGGACTCTGGCCCGGACTTTCCGCCGCTGCGGCGGGATCCCCTTCCACCGCCGCCTCCTCGCCCTCCGTCTGGAACGGGCCCGGCGTCTGCTGGAGGAGGGGGCGCTGCCCCTGGCTGAAGTCGCTTCGAGTGCGGGCTTTTCCGACGCGGGGTACTTCGGAAAAGTCTTCAAGAAACACTTCGGCGTCGTGCCGGGAAAATTCTGCTGAAAGGCCGAAACGTCGGCCTCGAAGTACCGCGGCACCTGGTCGCCCCGCGGGCTCCCGACTCGCTGCGGGCCGCAAACGTTGGTTTGCGAGCTTCCGTACTCATCCGTACAAATCCGTATTCATCCGTACTTTCCCCCATCAGCATGGCGCGATTTTGCCATGAATGGCCGTTTTTTACCATCGTGCCCCGGTTGCTTTTCTCCTTTTCAGGCGGTACATTATGAGCAGTCGGACCGAAAACTTGCGTCGATCAGCCAAAAGGAGGACCCCGAATGAAAAAGAGCTTCTGTTTCCTGCTTCTCGCCGCCGCGCTCCTGTTGCCGGGAGCCGCGGATTTCCGCCCCGCCGCCCGCTCGCCCCGGAACATCCGGATCGGGAAGAAGGTATGTCACACGCTTACGCCCGGAAACTTCGAGGTCGTCCGCGGCGAACCGCGCAGCGGCACGGCCAACTTCGCCGCCGATGAACTGGCCCGGTATCTGGGAGAGGCTTTGAAGTGCAAAGTCCCCGTCGTGACCAAGCCCTCGGGGAAACGGATCGCCCTCATCGTGGGCTCCGTGGACAAGAGCGAAACGGGCAAGCTGGACCGGGACGGCTTCATCATCCGTTCGCAGGGGAACACCATTCTCATTGCGGGGCATGATGAAGGGGGCGATCCCGCCAAATATGCCCGAGCCCACGCGAAAGGCACCCTTTTCGGCGTCTACGACTTTCTGGAGCGCTTCGCCGGGGTCCGTTTTTACTTTCCCGGCGAGTTCGGCGTGGTGGTGCCCTCCGCGCGGAAGATCGAGATCCCCGAAGTGAACATCGTCGACCGGCCCGACATGCAGTTCCGCTCCCTCTACCTCAATCAGGACCGTCCGCAGATGGAAGGGCAGGAGTTCGTCTACGAAGGCATCTCCGAGGCCGACATGCGGCGGCTCCTCGCCCTGCGGACCCGTTCCGGGACCATGTTCCTGCCCAACTGCCACGGGCTGGCCCGTCTGGGCTATGTCCAGCGTTTCGGCAAGAGCCACCCCGAATACTTCGCTTTGAAGCCCGACGGCACCCGCTACAACCGGCCCGACAAGACCGGTTTTGCCGGTTCCAATGAGAACGGCCAGCTCTGCTTTTCCAGCGCCGGACTCAAGGAGGAGATCTATCTGGACGCCGTCGCCGTCCTCACAGGGAAGCCCGCTTCCAGCCGCAACGTCATCATGCCCAACGGCAAATGCTACTGGTCGGGAATGTTCCGGGCGCCCTACTTCAACATCATGCCCAACGACAGCATGCCCTCCTGCGCCTGCGACTCGTGCCGCCCCAAGCTGAACAAGGGCGACAAGGCCCGCTCCGAATTCTACTGGGATTTCTTCATCGACGTGGCCGAGCGTCTCCAGAAGAACAGGATCCCCGGCTTCGTCACCACCATGGCCTACCATCCCTACCACCTGATCCCCGACAGGCCGATCCCTTCCAACATGATCGTCATGCTGGCCCTTTCCGGCGCATGGAGTGAGGGGACCCCCGGACAGGCTCAGGCCGATGCGAGGATCCGGGACTGGGTGAAGAAGCTGGGCGCGAAGACCTATCTCTGGACCTACGCCAACAAGCAGCACATGCCCTGGGTCCCCAACTTCGCGCCCCGGACCGTGGGCAAATACTACGCGCGGCAGGCGCCCTGCATCTTCGGCACCTTCTTCGAGGGGGAAAGCGACATCTGGCTCTACTCCTATCTGAACTACTACGTCCTGAGCCGTGTGCTGTGGGATCCCTCCGTCGACGTGGACTCCATCGTGGAGGAACATTACAAGAAGATGTTCGGCCCGGCGGCTCCGGAAATGAAGGAGTTCTTCGACACCATCGAAAACAAGTGGATGAAGCAGGTGGTGGGCAATATAGTGGAAACAAGCGTGGGCCCCATCGTGGTCAGACCGCCCGAATACAGGATGTGGAGCGAGATCTTTTCGCCCGCCTTTTTCGACCGGGCGCGGAAACTTTTCGCCGACGCGGAAAAGAAGGCCGCGAAAGAGCCGCAAACTCTCGCCCGGATCCGTTTCTTCCGCAGGAACTATCTGGCCAACATGGAGGAGGGCGCCCGGCGCTTCGCCGCCAAGAGCGACGAACGGACCGCGTGGCAGGCGGTGATCCCGGAAATTTCCGCCGCCGAAAAGCCCCTCGTCGATGGTAAGATCACTGAAAAAGCGTGGTTCAAGGTCCCGCCCATCTACCTCGTCCCCCGGCTGGATCAGAAAAACGAGGTGAAGACCCTCGTCCGCTGCTGCCGGGACAAGGATAATCTCTACTTCGCCTTCATCTGCGAAGAGCCCTTCACCGCGGATATCTCCATCGCCGACCGGAAGCGGGACGACCGCAGGCTCTGGGAGGACAATTCCGTGGAAATACTCCTCGACACCGACGGCCGCCGCCAGTTCCACCAGCAGTTCATGATCAACTCCAACGGCGTGTATACCGATCTGATCAACCGCCACCGGAAGGCCGACTACACCTGGAACTGTCCCGCCGAGGTGCGGACCACCGTAACGCCGGGCAAGGAGTGGTGCGCCGAGGTGCGGATCCCCCTCGCGGGCCTCGCTCCCATGACGCGGAAGGATCATATCAACGCCAACTTCACCCGGATCCGCATGCTCAGGAAACGCAAGGTCGGCACCTTGCTCTACACCTGGTGCCGCATGACCGAAGACCACCGGCCCGAGGAGTTCGGAGTCCTGCGGCTGGACGGGAAGGTGCGGAAAAATCTCCTTGCGGACGGGGATTTCGGGGCGAAACTCACCCGGAACGGCACATATCTCGGCCGCTGGGTGGACGGCCGGGGGCTTCAGCGCGACACCGACTACTGGAAGACCGCCGGGGCCTCGCTCCGCCTCGATGAAAAACACTCCGGCGCCCGTCAGTGGTTCAGGGGGCTCAAGCCCGACACGGAGTACGAGTTCAGCTTCTACGTGCGGCTGGACAAGGTGGAGCCCAACGGCACGGGGCCCCGGGGCGGGCTCTACGCGCGGATCAACGACTCGGGCAAAGGCGCTCATTACCTGCCGAAGATCCCCCTGACGGGGACGCTGCCGTGGACCCGCCAGCGCTTCCGGTTCCGGACCTCGAAGGGGGATCTCACTCCCGACAACACCATCGACTTCAACTTCTACCGGGTCAGGGGACAGGCGTGGATCGACCACGTGGAGATCCGCGAAGTCGAAAAAGAAGGAAAGAGTGCCAAATGAAAACGTCCGCCTCGATTCAAACCGTCGGAGTGTGCCTGCTGCTTATGATCAGCTTCGCCGCCGGGGCGGCGGCGCCCTTTTCGGTCACTCCCGTTTCGCCCCGGAGCGTCACTGTTTCCGCCAAAGCCGAACTGCCCCTCGTCCGTCAGGGGAAGCCCCTCTTCCGCGTCTATGTGCCGCCCAAGGCCCCCGCTTCCGTCCGGACCGCCGCTGCCGATTTCGCTCGACTTCTGAGCGAGATTTCGGGCGGAGCGCAGGTTTCTGCGGAAAGCCGGATCCCGGCGGGATTCTCTGGCCCGTGTTTCTGCATCGGCGACGGGGCTCTCGCCGCCGAGCTTGAAGTCGATCTCCGGGCGTTGGACCGGGACGGTTTCGTCATCAAAACGGCGGGAGGGAAAAAAATCCTCATCGCGGGGAGCGATGCCGTCTTGCCCGGTTCAGGCAACGGGACGCGCTTCGGCTGTTACGAATTCCTGGAGCGTTTCGCTGGTGTCCGCTTCTACTTCCCCGGCCCCCTCGGGACCGTGGTCCCCGTGAAAAAGGAGTGGAGTTTGCCGCAAATCACGATCTTCGACCGGCCGGACTCCCTTTTCCGGGTCATCTACTGGCCCGCCCCCGGCGGGGCGAAACCCGGCTGGTACGATCCCCGGACCGAAAACCTCTGGCGCGGGGAGCTGGCGCTCCATGAAAAGCACCTCCGTCTTTCCACACTGGCCTTGCCCAACTGTCACGGGCTGGCCCAGTTGGGATATGTCCAACGCTTCGCGAAAAGCCATCCGGAGTACTTCGCCCTCAAGTCCGACGGCAGCCGCTGTGACGGTTCCGTCGTCCGTGTTCCCAGCGATGCTTCGGGGCACCTCTGCTTCAGTTCCGGCATCATGGAGGAGATTTTTCAGGACGCAAAGGCGATCCTCACGGGGCAGCCCGCCTCCAGCCGCAACGTGATCCTCCGCGACGGCTCCTGCCGCTGGATCCATCACAACCGCAACTTCTTCAACCTGATGCCCAACGACTCCATGGCCCGCTGCCGGTGTGAGAAGTGCGCGCCCTATTTCGAGGGCCTTTCCGCCGGGGGCGGATACAGCGAAAAGGCGGCGGATTTCCTCTGGACCCGGCTGCTCACCATCCCCAAGCGGCTGAAGAAGGAGGGCGTGCCCGGCTTCGTCACCATGATGGCCTATGACCTCAACCGCTTCCCGCCCAAGGAGAAGATGCCCGAAAACGTCCTCATCCAGGTGGCGACCACGGGGCCCTGGCTGGAGGGCCGTCCCGAGCAGAAGAAGGACGACGAACTCATCCTCCGCTGGGTCAAGACCATGGGGAGCAGCAAGATCTACATGTGGAACTATCCCACCAAGTGCACCGTGAAGGAGCTCCCTTTGATCCCCAATCACACGCCTGAATCCATCGGCGCCTACTACCGGCGGATGTTCCCTTACAGCTTCGGGACCATGCTCAACGCCTCCTCGGACTACTGGTTTTTCGGCCATCTCAATTTCTACGTCTTTTCCAAGGTCATGTGGGACCACGACACCGACGTCGAGGCGCTGCTCAAAGAGTATTTTTCCACGATGTTCGGCAAGGGAGCGCCCTTCATGGCGAAGGTTTCGCGGATACTGGAAAGACATTGGATCGACGACATCTGCGGGAACAAGGTGGAGACCTCCTACGGCCCCGTCACCTATCCCCCCTCGGAACTGAAACTCTGGACGCAAATTTTTTCCGCCGCGGAAGTTGACCGGATAGAAGACCTTTTCGCGCAGGCCGAAAAGGCCGCTGCCGGAGACAAAAGGGCCCTCGAACGCATCCGGCTCTGGAAGGCCGCCATGTGGACTCCCACCGCCGAGGGCCGCCGCCGCTGGTTCGGCGACCGGCGGGCCGCCGAAGAGTGGACCGCCCCCATGATCTCCGTCAAACCCGGCGAAAAGCTCACCTGGGCGGGCGTCCCCAAGGTCGCCCTCTTCCCCATCAAGGGGGGCCCTGCCGAGGTGCAGACCTTCGTGCAGATGCGCTGTGACGAAAAATATTTCTACTTCCGGTTCGACTGCCGGGAGCCCTTCACCGACCTGATGGCCGCGTCGCCGCGAAAGTTCGAGGACCGGGACGTCTGGCGCGACAACAGCGTGGAGATCCACATCGACACGGAAGGAAAGAGAAAAACCGAGTACCAGATCATCGTCAACAGCTGCGGCTCCGTGGGGGACCTGCGGAACACCCCCGCGAACTTGGGCGAAGAGTGGAACTGGAACTCCGGGGCGGAAGCCCGGACCGCCGTTACGCCCGGAAAGGGCTGGATCGCGGAAATAAAAATCCCCCGTTCCGGCATGGCTCCCGTTTCGAACGGGAAATTCCACATCAACTTCAGCCGTCACCGGTCGCTCAAGGGAAAGAACGTGACGCCTTACTACTGCTGGAGCCCCTTCGCCAAAACCTTCGCCGATCTGGCGAACTTCGGCACGGGGCTCATCGATCCGAAAGGGAACAAAAATCTCTTCAGTGACCCTGATTTCGCCGAAACGGGGGTGAAAGGGGCGAAAGCTCCCCGGTGGTACGGGGCCCTTCCGGAAAGGGACGAAAAGATCTTCCGGACGGTGGGAGTCGCCATGAGATTCAGCGGCAAGCACAGCGAGCTCGTCCACCGGGTCCCCATCAAACCCGGCACGCGCTACCGTCTGAGCTTCTGGCTGAAGATGGACCGCGTCGCCCTGCTCCCCGGCACCCGGATCACGGACGGAGGATTTTACTTGCGGATCGATGAAGGGGGCAAAGCCCACTACTTCCCCTGGCCCGCCTACCTGGGAACGCTCCCGTGGCAGCGTCTGGAACACACCTGGAAAACGGAGGACGCGATAGGGAAATCCTACCGGCCCTACATCCATTTCACCTTGCGCAAATGCAGCGGCACGGCGTGGGTCGACCACGTCGAACTCACGGAACTTCCCAAATAACGGGACATTTTATTTACCTCACCAAATGAAGCGACTCAAAACAAAGGAACCGAAAATGAAAAGAAGAACTCTCCGTTTCCCGCAGCTTTTCACGCTGATCGAACTTCTGGTGGTCATCGCCATCATCGCGATACTTGCCAGTATGCTGCTGCCCGCCTTGCAGCAGGCACGGGAGCGGGCCCGGACCATTTCCTGCGTCAACACCCTCGGACAGATGGGGCGGGTCGGCTCCATGTATGTGGCGGCCTACGACGGCTATTTGCCCAGCGCCCAGAACGTTTCCCAGTGGAACTACTGGCGGCGGCAGTATTCCCCATTCCGGCTCATGAACGAGATGTGGAACGGCACACCGGATCTGATCAGTGAAGCCCTGACGGGCTGGGGACGCCCCAACAAGACTTCGGAGTGGTTCAAGGGCAAATTCGTCTGCCCTTCCATGAAAGTCGAGGAGACCGCCGCCGACTGCGCCCGGGTTTTCACCGGAAGCGCCAGCACCAAAGCCGCCACCGAGACCGCCGTTATGAGCTACGGGGTGAACTTCAGATCGATGAACCTTTCCGTCAGCCGTTCCTATCGTCCTCCGAAACTTGCCATGGTGAGAAAGCCTTCCATGCTGATCTGGCTGGCCGACGGCTTCGGCACCGGAAACATCGGTTACCAGTGTCACCCCAGTCAGGCGGTTTATGACCAGATGATCCCGGCGCGGCACAACAACGGCGCCAATTTCCTTCACGCCGACGGTCACGTCAGCTTCTTCGGTGTCGACGCTTTCCCGTCGAGCCTGATCTCCGGCGTGTACGACGGTCCCTACTGGAATCCGAATACGATGAAATGAGAACCATGAAAAAAGAGACTTCTTACGGATTCCGCGCCCGGATGCGGGAATATTACTTCCGGCCCTGCCGGGTCCCGGAAGCCGTTCTTCGTCCGGGCGAAGTCGAGATCGATTCGAAGTGGAGCGTGAAGACCGCCGACCCGGCGGAGTTGCTCCTTGCCCGGGCATTGGCCGACCTGAGCCGCTTCTTCAAGACGGCCCTCGGCTGCCCCCTTTCCGGCGCGGGCGAAGGCCCGGCGATCCTCATTTCCGCCGGGAACGCGGTCGGGGAGCGGCCCTCGTGCCGGTTCGACGTGAGTGAGAAAGGCGTCGCCGTCACGGGGAACAACCCCAGGGGGGCTCTTTACGGCGTCATCCACCTCGAAGACCTGATGCGGCTCCGGGGCGGTCCTTTTCTGCCCGCGGGAAGTTTTACCTACACGCCCCTCGCCCGGATGCGGAGCACCCACTCCGGCTCCGGTTTGGATGATTTCCCCGACTGGCAGCTGGAGTGCATCCTCCACGCCGGGTTCACCGCCATCGACCTTTTCGTCAAGGGGATCGACGAGACCACCCAGGGCCATTACGACATCGGCGACCTCATCGACCGGGCGGCGGGTTACGGGCTGGACGTGGTGCTCTACAACTATCAGACCTGCTACGTGCACCCGGAGGACGAGGGGGCCGACGCGGCCTTCGACCGGGTCTTCGGGAGTCTGTTCCGGGCCTACCCCCGCGCGGCGGCCCTTTCCCTCTGCGGGGAGTCCCTCGAATTCCCCAGCCGGGACGAGACCACGATCAAGAAATCCGAGGTGGAAGAGGGCTCCGAAGGCCTGCAGGACACGAAACAGCCCACGGGGTATTTTCCCAATTCCGACTACCCGGCCTACCTGGCCAAACTGAGCGACGCGGTCCACCGGGCCGCTCCGAATGCGGAGGTGATCTTCAGCACCTACAACTGGGGCTGGGCGCCTCTCGAACCCCGGAAGAAGTTTCTGCGTTCAATGCCCAAAAGCGTCTCGCTTCAGGTGACTTACGATATTTTCAAGAGCAACCGCACGGAGGGGCTTTCACGGCCGCTCATGGATTACTCCATCTTCGCTTCCGAGCCGGGGGAGTACTTCGAGACCGAGGTCAAGGCCGCCGCCGAAGCCGGGATAAAAAATATCCGGGTCACCTCCAATCTGGCGGGGACCACCTGGGACTTCGGCTGCGTGCCCTACGCCCCCGTGCCCTTCCGCTGGCTGAAGAGGATGCGGATCCTCAAAGAGTATCTGCTGAAATACGACGTGAACAGTTTTTACGACTCCCACCACTTCGGCTGGTTCCCCAACGTCTGCGATGACCTGGTCAGGGCGGTCTTTTCGGACCGGGAGCCGGAGGATATGGAAGCGTTCCTGCACGACGTCGCGGTTCGGGACTACGGACGTGCCGCCGACGCCGTGATGGGAGCGTGGAAGATCTGGAGCGACGCCATGGACCACTACGTGGGCTCCAACGAGGACCAGTACGGCCCTTGGCGGGTAGGCCCGGCCTATCCCTTCGTCTTCCACCCGACCATCTCCCGGACCATGGACGAGAAATACGTCCGCTTCCCCTTCACGGACAGAGCTTACAACTGCAATTGCATGGTGAAGACCATGTACGCGCCCTTCGAAAACGACGCCCAGTCCCCCGGCCCCCTGCGGCAACCGGTGGAGCTCCGGGAGCTCGAAATCATGCTCGGCATGTGGGAGCAGGGGACGCACCTTCTCGAGAAGGCACTTGCCGCCTTCCCGGAAGCCGATCCCCGGCGGGAAGAGCTGGAACGGCTCCTCGGCCTCGGGCTTTTTATCCGGAACATGATCCGGACCACCACGGGCATCAAGCGCTGGCGCGCGGCCAACTTGCAGCTCCAGTGCTGTTCCGACCGGGAGGGAATGGAAAAGAAACTCGACGAAATTTCGGCTCTCCTCGAAGCCGAACGGCAAAACGTGCTCGAAACGATCCCCCTCGCCGAGGCCGATTCCCGGCTGGGCTGGGAGCCCCGGATGGATTACGTCTGCGACGGTGCCCATTTGAAGTGGAAGCTCCGCCAGCTGGCCATCGCGGAGGAGGAAATAAACGCTTACCGGAAGATGATCCGGCTGTAACGCTATGAGGAAGAAAGAATCATGAAAGATCTGACACACACGACCGGGCTGCTGGGCAGTCTGCCGCCCTCGGAAACGCTGGGCAGTCTGGTGAAAAGCATCGAACTGCAGAAACAGGGCGTGGAGGTCTTCCTGCTCTCGGTGGGGGAGCCCGACTTCGACACGCCCCGTGCCATCAAGGAGGCCTGCGCCGAAGCCCTCTTCCGGGGGGAGACCAAGTACACCGTCCCCGCCGGGATCGGAGAGCTCCGGGCCGCCTGCGCCGCCAAGTTCCGCGCCGACGGCATCGACGCGAAGACGGAACAGATCGTCGTGACCCCCGGCGGCAAGTTCGCCTGCGCCGCCGCCGTCACCGCCCTCTGCGGCCCCGGAGACGAGGTGATTTTGCCCGTGCCCTACTGGGTGAGCCATTTGCACATGATCGATGCTTCCGGGGCGAAGCCGGTCTTCGTGCCGACCTTCCCCGAGAACAACTTCGAACTGACCGAAGAGGATCTGCAGCGCTTCGTCACCCCCCGGACCCGGCTGGTTGTCCTCTGTTCGCCTTCCAACCCCACGGGCGCGGTGTACGGCAAAAAGGCCCTCGAAACCCTGGCCCGTTACGCGGTGGAAAAGAATTTCATGATCCTCTCGGACGAGGTCTACGAACGTCTGGCCTACGATCCGGACCGGCCCCACATCAGCGTTGCCTCTCTCGGCCGCGAGGTCGCGGAGCACACCGTCACCGTCAACTCCTTCAGCAAGAGCTACGCCATGACCGGCTGGCGGGTGGGGTATCTCACGGCGCCCATGTGGCTTTCCGCCAAGATCGACGCGCTCCAGACCCATTTTCTCGCCAACGTGACCACCTTTGCCCAGTTCGGCGCACTGAAAGCCCTTCAGGGGGCCTGCGACGACGAGTGCCGGAAGATGAAGGAAGCTTTCGCGGCCCGGCGGGAACTTTTCTGTTCCCTCCTCGCACAGATCCCCGGCGTGAAGTTCGTCCGCCCCTCGGGCGCTTTTTACGTCTTCGCCGACATCTCGTCTTTCGGCATGGAGAGCATGAAATTCTGCGACAGGCTCATGGACGAGGCGCATATCGCCGCCGCACCGGGATGCGGCTTCGGAACGGAAGGCTTCATCCGCTTCTCCTACGCCTGTTCCGAAGAGGTGATCCGCCGGGCGCTGGCGCGTTTCGCCGACTTCTGCGCCGCATTGAAATAACAAGGGGAGTTGTCCTATGGAAAAGAACCGTTTCACCGAAAATCTGAAGGCCGGGAAAATCAGTCTCGGCAGCGTCATCACCCTTTCCGACCTGACGGTCAGCGAACTTGCCGGGGACTGCGGTCTGGATTTCGTCTGGATCGACGCGGAACACGCCCCCCACACCATCGACGGCGTGATGAAACACCTGATCGCGCTCCGGGGCACGGGATGCGCCGGGCTGGTCCGGGTCCGGGCCAACGAGCCCATGCTGATCAAGCCCTTCCTCGATCTGGCCCCGGACGGGGTCATCATCCCCATGGTGAATACCGCGGAGGAGGCGGAAAAGGCCGTGGCCGCCTGCCGTTATCCCCCCGCCGGGATTCGGGGCTGCGGCGTCCGCCGGGCGGTGCGCTACGGAGCGGAAAATTTCTTCGACTACGTGAAGCGCTCGGAAAAAGAGCCCATGGTCATCGTTCAGATCGAACACGTGGAGGCCGTCCGCAACCTGGACAGGATATTGAAAGTTCCGGGCATCGGGAGCATCTGCATCGGCCCCTGCGACCTCTCGGGCAGCATGGGGATCCTCAATCAGATGGGGGATCCCGAGCTCAACAAGGTGCTGGACGAGATCTGCGCCAAGGTGAAGAAAGCCGGGCTCGTTCTGGGCACGGCGGCGGGGGATTTCCCCCGGTGGCGGGAGCGGGGCGTGGACTGGTTCGCCGGGACGAGCGACTGGGGAGCCATGGCCGCGGGGTTCCGGGCCTTCCGCCGGGAGTGCGGCCTTTGAGGCAAGCTCAGTTCCGGGTCAGGGCCACGGCCTCCGCCGTCATCAGGGCCCCCTTCCAGATCCGGAAAAGTCCCGTTTTTTCGCCGCAGCGCATGGGGGCGCAGGTTTTGAACCCCTGCATCTGGGGGGAAAATCTGCGCCAGCCGAATTCGAGCTCGTCTCCGCCGTCGAGAAAAGAGCCGTCGGCCACGAAGGAGACGACGCCGGGGCCGCCGTCCACGATGACCACCGCATGGCGCAAGGCGGTCACGCGTTCGCTTTCGGCGACGAACTCCTGACGCGCATCGTTCATCCGGAACCGGATCCGCCCCTTTTCCGTCACCTCGAGGCGGATCCCCCGGCCGTCGACGCCCGTGGAGTCGAAAATGACCTCCGGCCCCGGAGAACTCGAAGTGAACTCGAAGGAAAATCCCCGGCCGCCCAGAAGCTCGAAGGACTCCTCGGGGCAGGAGAATTCCCCGCCGCCGCGGGCTTCGAGGAGCACACCTGCGTCGGGCCGGACGGCTTTGCCCTCCAGCACGTCCCACATCTTCCGCAGGAAAGTGCCGGGGATCTCGTGGACCCGTGCGGTCTTCTTTTCCGTTTCCGTCAGGAAAAATCTTCCATCGTCCTCGACGAAGTCGGGGTAGCTCATCCCTTTCAGGAGGTCGTTGTGGTACAGCACGATCTCCGGTTCGCCCCAGCGGATGGTTTTCCCCTCCGGTGTCTCCGCTTCCACGCCGGGGACCAGCCACACGGGGTTGCGGTCCCGCCACGGGGAGCTCACCTCACGGAAGGCCCGCCCGCCGTGATTGTGGAACCAGTAGAGATATTTGCCGTCGGCGCAGCGCCAGACGAAATTGGCGGCGCGGCTGTGCTTCATTTCCCGGCCGTTGGCCCTGCGCATCCAGCCGATCTCCCAGCGGCGGCCTTCGTCGAAGCTCCGGGCCTCGCAGGCGGCCCCGTCCTCCGTCCGGAAGGTGTCGTAGAAGGTCCCGTCGGAAAGGACGACCACGTTGTGCTCCTCGGCGACGGAGCCGCCCCCTCGCGGCGTCCGCAGTCCCGTGTCGCCCTCGGGGAGCGTCTCCCATGAAGCTTTCGCCGGGTCCATCGCTTCGAGGAGGTCCGGACTTTTCAGCAAAACTCCTTCGGTCCTCCGGAATGTCATGTCGCCGATCTTGTTCAGAGGAATATAGACGCTCCCCTTGTGGATGAAGGGGCGTCCCACGTTCCAGAAGAAGCAGAGTTCCCCCCGGTACGGGTTCTCCAGGTCGATTTTGAACTTGCGGAAGGGGATGTCGTATCGGGCGGCACTCCACGATTTCCCGCCGTCGTCGCTGTATTTGAAGACGAAATGGCCCAGGGAGTCCACCCGTTTGGAGACGCCGCCCTCGGGCAGCCGTGCTTCGCGCACGTTGTCGGTGTTGTGGTCGTAGAAGATGAAGATCCGCCCCGAAGGGGCTTTCAGGAGCGCGGCGTAGGAGTTTTCAACTTCGCAGTCGGGTTCGACGCGGGCCGCGTCATGCCAGCTCTTTCCCCGATCGAAACTGCGGAAGGTCGCCACATGCTGGCCGGGCCGGCCCTCGTCGCCCTGCCCCGTGGTGACGCAGCAGAGCCACGCGCCGTCGTCCGTCTTGACGATATAGGGCTGATCGCAGTAGTTGACCGTGGGGATTACATCGCCCCGTTCGGCGTTGCGCCATTCTTCGTTCATCGGAAGAACCTTTCCTCTTTTCGTTCCGGTCCGGTATGCCGGATCCGACACCGCGTTACTATAGCACCTTTCGGCGAATTTTCAAGGAGACGCCCCGCCGGATCGTCTGCATATCGGCGGGCTTATACCTGCCAAAAAATCTTTTTTTATCCCGCCGGAACTCCCGATTGCCTTGAAATTGGCCGATTCAGGGACTACCTTAATGGCGGAGCAAGGGAATTTCGATATGTCTGAAGAATTGAATTTTCACCGGATCTCGGTCGATCCCCGATCGCCGGAACCGCTCTATCTGCAGCTGGCCGACGAGCTGAACGAAAGGATCAGACGCCACGAAGGGGAAGAGTGCTGCCTGCCCTCTCAGCGGCGTCTGGCCCGCGAGGTCGGCTGCGACCGCTCCACCGCCGCAAGGGTCTACCGGGAACTGGAACGGCGGCATGTGGTGGAAAAGCGCAGCGCCTACAAGGTCCGGGTCCGTCCCGAAGCCCGGCTTTCCCGCAATCCCTTCCCCAACATCGGGGTCGTCGTTCCGCGCCGTTTTTCCGTCTACGTGGGAGAACACAACTCCCAGCCTCTCCGTTATATCGCGGGCATCATCGACCGGGCGGCGGAAAAGAATATCTCCACGCTCATGCTCCAGCTGCCGCCCCCGGAAAAGCCCGCGGACGAGGTGGCCGCCTTTCTCGACGGCATCGCCGTGCGCCTCGACGGCGTCATCCACCTGGGTGAGCGGGGCCTGCCCGAGGATCCTCCCTTGCGGATGCTCATGAACGACAGCCGGATCCCGCAGGTGATGATCTCTGCTTCTCCCCGGTTTTTCCCCAACATCCGGACCGTTTCGGCGGACATCGGGGCCGGGGCCCGGGCGCTGGCGGAAAAAATGCGCGCGGCGGGACTGCAGAAGGCGGGCATCATGGTCTACGGCGAAACTTTCGCCTCGCGGGGGGACAACCCTTATGTGATCTACGAAAGCGTCAGCCGGGGGGCCAAGGTGCTGAAAGTCTTTCAGGAGTTCAATTTCACTTGCGAAAAGGAACATCTGCTCACCGGATGCGGCAGCTACGGCAGCATCTACACGAAACTTTCCCGTCTGGTCCGGCGGAACAGCTTGCCCGACCTTTTCTGGTGTCAGAACGACGACGCGGCCGTCTGGTGCATCGAGGCGCTGGAGCGGCTGAACGTCAAGGTCCCGGAAGAGGTCTCCGTCGTGGGGTGCGACGGCACACTGGCGCCGCCGTGGGACTCCCGGCTCACTTCCATCGAACTTCCCTTCTACGGCCTCGGGTGCGCCGCGGTGGACCTGCTCACCGAACTCAGAACTTCCGGTTCCGGCGCCGCCGGAGTTTCCCGGGAGGTGCCTTCTTCGCTGGTCCTGAAACAGACTTTGGGCGTCGGCAGGAGCAATAGCGGAACCGACGTGGAATATTCCCTTCTCAGCAATCATTCATCGGGAGGAAAAAAATGAAAAAGCTCTTTACGCTGATCGAACTCTTGGTGGTCATCGCCATCATCGCCATCCTGGCCGCCATGCTGCTGCCCGCCCTGCAGCAGGCCCGTGACCGGGCGAAAGCCTCTTCCTGCATCAACAACCTGCGCCAGTGGGGGCTGGCTCTGGGGCAGTACCACAACGATTTCGGTGTGCTGGTCCCGAGGAACATCCCCAACTACTACTCCGACTACAGGAACCGGCCCCACTACATCATGTGCGTCACGAAAAAATACATAGAGCCCAAGATACTGGAGTGCGCCGCGAGGACCATCGATCCGCGCATCGCCAAAGAATACAAACCCTCGTCATATCCGAATTTCGGCCTGAACACCAACATGTTTCATTCGAGCAAGGACGTGCCCGTCCACCGCTTCAAACGGCCCTCGCTCCATGCGTTCTGGGCCGATTCCCAGGGGGGCGGCGCGAACCGTTACGATTACGCCATCTGGACCTACAGCTGGATGATCCGCTCCTGGCGGAGCGACAATGAAGGCTACATCGCCACCCGCCATCACAACAAAGCCCACACGCTCTTCGTGGACCTCCATGTCGGCGGCGTTTCCCCGGGAGATCTGAACGACGCCACCTTCAAGGACTGGTTCTGGGGCGGCGCGACTTCGGCCCAGTTCAAATAAGGAACCATTCGCCGTGAAAGTTCTTTTCAGCACACTCTTTCTTGCGGCGGCTTTCTGCGTTTCGGGAGCGAAGTTCGAGCCGGGCGTCGCCGGGCAGGCCCTGCGGGGCCGGGTCGGCGTTCCTTACGACAGCGAAAAGATCACCCCGAAAGGCGGTTCGGCGGCCTTCTGGTTCAAGCTGGACAAATCCCCCGCGGAGCTCCGGAACGCCATGCCCGTCTGCTTCGGCACCGTCGGCGCCGGCTGGTGCTACACCCGGTTCGACCGGGGGGCTCTGGGGATCAACTTCAAGACCGGGAAGGGGTTTTCCGGCACAAGCTGTCCCGTCCCGACTCTCGCTCCGGGGGAGTGGCACCACGCCGTCTTCGTCTGGGGGATCAGGAAGGAACAGGGGTTCCTGCGGATCTACGTGGACGGGGAATTGAAACTCTTCCAGCGTCTGACCCTGCCGGAAAAATTCTCTCCCGGGAAATTCGCCGTGGGCTACAACTCAGGGAACTGGAAGGGCCCCGACTTCCCCGGTCTGCTGGATGAGATCGCGGTCTTCGACATGCCGATCCCGGAAGAGACGGTGAAAAAACTGTACGAAACGGGCAAAAAGGGCGGTTCTCTGCCGGAAACGCCGGGCATGCTCCTCTATCTGCCCTTCGACGGGAACACGACGGCGAAAACGGGGGTTTCCGCTCCCGGGGAGGTGCGGACCAAAAACTTGCGGGCCGCCGCCCGCAAGGCCAAGGTGAAAAAGTATCCCGACGAGATCGAGTTCCGGTACTCCTTCACCGCGCCCTGCCCGGAGGAGAAACTGCCGGGGGCCCTGAACGACGGCAACGATGCGAGCGGCGTCCACTGGCGTCAGCGCTCCATCGCGGTCATCGGGGAATTCGACGGCACCGTCGACGTGGCGGAAATCGAGATCACCACCCGGAAATACACGAAGTGGTATCTGCTGAAACAGCTCCATGTCAGCTGGGACGACGGCTCCGGGAACTTCTGCGATCCCGCGATCGTCGACACCTACGCCAAGGGAAAGCCTATCGGCAAGGCACTGGTGGACGACACCTGCCGGACCTACGTCTACAGCGTGAAGAATCCGGGCAAAATGTGCCGGTTCAAGGTGGTCCCCGTGGGGGACGGCTACTTCGGGATCAACGAGATAAGAGTTCGGGCCAAAAAATAAACGGGAGGGAGTTTTCATGTTTCGCTTTTTTCTTCTGGCGGCGGCCGCGCTGACTGTATGGACGGCGGGAGCCTTCGAGATCAGGAATGCCGATGTGGGGGGCGTCCGGATGACCAAGGTGGATTCTCCCTACTTCAGCATCACCGTCAACCCCCTCGGGGGGCGCTTCTGGAGCATGTACAGCAAACTCCTCAAAGCGGAGCTTGTGGATCCCTCCCAGGACGGCAGCGGCACGGAAAACGTCTGGAACGTGGGCAAGAGCCGCTTCTTCCTGCGCGGGAAGCCCTTCATCATTTCCACGGAAAAGTTCCCCGACCGGGCGGTGGTGACTTCCGTGGGCAACCATCAGGGGGGCGGCATCAACTTCCTCCGGGTGAAAAAGTCCTACACGGTCTGGAAGGACGCCGCCAAAATCACCATCGACTACGATCTGGAAAACATCGCAGACGCCATGTCGCCGCTTGCTTACGGCTTCTGGTTCCACCACATGATCGGCGAACACAAGGTGAAGAACGACTTCTTCTATCCCACCACCCACGGCATCGTCCGCATCACGCCGGATAAACGCCCCACGGACACCTGGCAGTTCCGGGGCTCCCGGGGCTGGCTGGGCAGCGCCGACCCCAAAACGGGCCGGGGCGTGGCCATCACCATGGAGTACCCCCGGCTGAAGGTCCTCTACACCTGGTTCCAGGGGTGCAACGTGCCCACCACCGAGTGGCGGTTCGAAATGGTCACCATCGACGCGGGACACTCCTTCCGCACGAGAGCGGAGGTGCTTCCCTTCACCGGGCTGAAGAAGATCTCCGGCGCGGGCGGCGGTCTCGTGGGTGAACTCCGCGGCGCGGACGTGGAAACGGAAAAGACTTCGGTCCCCGTCGAGGCGCGGGTCCACAACGCTTCCGCCGGGACCGTGGAGGCGGAAGTCATGATCCGGCAGGCCCCGAAGGGCGCGTGGCGGAGCTGCGGGAAACACACGCTCGTCTTCGACGCTCCCGGCACGGTGAAAAGTTTTCCCTTCACCGTCAAGGGCGCGGACGAGACATTGCAGGAGATCGAAGTCATCCTGCGGTCGGGGAAAAAGGAGTCGGCCCGGCTCAACGGCTTCGTCAATTTCGGCGGCGCCGAGGAAAAATGGGCCGTGGCCCCCCTCGAGGAAAAACTCCTCGACGAACGCAGCCGGGTGGAATTGCTGGGCTTCAATCATGTCAATCCCACGCCCCACATCCCCTGGGCCAAGCCGCTCCCCGGCGGCAAGATCAAGACCATGGTCCTGACCCAGAATGACAGCATCCTCGAAGTCGGGGAAATGGCCCAGCGCCTCGATATGGACTTCACGGTCCCCTATCTTTACGCCACGGGGCGGCACAAATCCCTCAGCCCCATGTACCGGCTCGGGGACTACTTCGGCATGCTTTCGGTGAGCGACATCGACGCGAATTTGAAGCGGGCCTTGGCGAAGAAGTACGATTTTCTCATCATCGCCGGGCTGCCCTGGGGATACTTCAACGCCGCCCAGCAGAAGGCCATCGCTGAGAAGGTGAAGCAGGGCGCGGGGCTGGTCTACATCGGTCCGGAAAAGTCCGACAGCTTCATGCCCCTCAAAAAAGTTTCCGGCAGGCAGATCGTTTCGGGGCTGCCCAAGGCGGTGAAGAAACATTTCGTCACGCAGGGGATCCCCTTCGAGCTCTTCGAACCGGGGCCCGTCCGCCGCTTCGCGGCCCCCGCAACTCAGGTGCTGGCCGCAGTGAAGGGGACTCCCTATCTGGTCGAGGGCCGTTACGGGAAAGGAAAAACCTTCTTCCTCACCTACCCCGCCAGTTTCGGCCGTTTCGATGCGCAGGCGGGTTTCACCCCGAACTTCAAACCGGAGTACGCCGACCGCAAGGCCCCCTATGAACTCTACTACTCTCTCATCGCGAAGCTCGCCCTGGCCGCGACCGGCAGGACGCCTGCGCTGACTTTCGAGCCCCGCTTCACGCCCGAGGGGATCATGCTTGAAATCGATTCCCCCGACGCGCGGCAGGTGACGGTGACGGCGGCGGTCCGGGACCGCTTCATGGTCGAACGCGCGGCTCAGACTTCGCAGCTGACCTTGAAGAAAGGCACGGGGGAATTCCGGATCGCTCCGGCCCTGAAGCCCCACGCCGGACCCCAGCTGCTCGACGTCATCGTCCGGGACAAGAAGAGCGGCGCCGTGTTGAACTGGGGTTCGTGGAGCGCTTCCGCTCCCGCCCCCGCCCGGATCGCCGGGATCGTTCTCGACCGGAAAGCCTATGATGCGGGCGAAAAGGTGAATTACACCGTCAATTGCAAGGGGAACTTCCCCGGCGTGACGGTGAAAGCGCTCCTCATCGACTCCTTCGGACGGGCTTTCCCCGCGAAGGCGGCCCCCGCCGCCGAGGCGGTCAAGGGGGAATTGATGATCGACGACCGGCTCTGCTCCCGCTTCAACACCTTGCGGGTCACCCTGGAGCACAAAGGGACGGAGATCGACCGCCGCGAAACGGGCTTCCCCGTCCGGCCCGCGGACAAGGCCCGTGCGTGGCAGGGGTTCGAGGTCGGGACCTGGCTTTCGGGCGACGGCCCCCGCGCCCATCTGTGGCCTCTTTATGCAGGATTCCTGCACAAGTACGGCATCGACACGGTCATCGCCAACTGGGGGACGATGCAGACCACCTTCCCCATCCGGCACAATCTCAATCCCACCCGGCTGAACCATCTGGGGATCACCCGCTGCGCCGAGCCCCTCGAATACGCCAAGACCGGCAACAAGAGGCTTTTGGTGCGCAAGCCCTGCCTGTCCGATCCGGCCTTTCTCGAGAAGAACCGGGCCGAGTTCGAGAAATTGGGTAAGGCGGACCGCATCTACGCCCTGCGCTTCTACTGGATGGGAGACGAACAGTCCATCACCGGCTACGGCGGGACCCCCACGGACTTCTGCTTCTCGGAGCACTGCCTCAAGCTCTTCCGGGAGTTCCTGAAGAAGAAATACGGCTCCCTCGAACGCCTCAACAGGGAGTGGAACACCGCCTTCGCAACTTGGGAGAAGGTGCTCCCCCTGACCAAGGACGAAGTCTGGAAGGGAAATGAAAAATCCGTCGCGGGCTGGGCCGACCACCTGGAGTTCATGGACAGCCGTCTGGAAGATGTGGCGCGGATCATGTTCGCGACGTTGCGGAAGAACGATCCCGGCGCGAAGACCTCCATGTCGGGCACCCAGCCCTCCACCGCCTACGGCGGCATGGACTGGAGCCGCCTGATGAAGCACTTCGACGGCCTCATGAACTACGCCCTCGGGGGCCAGTTCGAGATCCAGCGCTCCCTGCGCCCCGGCGCGGAGCTGATGCCCTGGCAGTTCGGCTACGCCGGAAGGGGCAGCAGCAGCAGCATCTGGCGGGCGCTTTTCACCGGGATGCGGGGGGCCTTCGGCTTCGCCTGGCCCAGTCTGTGCAATCCCGACGGGACGCCCGCGCGTCAGCTCAAGGCGGTCCAGCGGCCCTTCAGGATCATCAAAGCCGGCGCGGGCGACCACTGGATCCGCAACTTGCGTGAGCGGCCCCGGACGGCGATCCTCTACTCCCAGAGTTCCATCCGGGCGGCCTTCATCGAGAAGCGCCACCGGAGCCGGAACACCAGCTTCGACAAGTTCAACGCGCTGCTCCGGCACTGCGGGTACAATTTCACCTACATCACCTCGGAACAGCTCGAAGCGGGCGTCCTGCTCAAGGGGGATTGGAAGAATCTGATCCTGCCCGACACGGGGGCCATGTCCGACAAGGAGGTCGAAATGGTGAAGGCTTTCGTCAAAAAGGGCGGACGCGTCTACGCCGAGGGGATCCCCGCCCGGCGGTACGCCAACTGCCGCATGCGCTCGACTCCCGCCCTCGCGGAGATCTTCAAGATCGGGGGAAATGTGCTGAAGGAGAAGCCTTCCTACGTCTATCTGGAAGCCCTCTCCTTCCCGGAAAAGCCCGACAACAACCGGATCCTGACCGGGGAACAGCAGGAGCTGCGCCGGGTTCTGGGCCCCAACGACGCCCCAAGGCTTACTTCGGAAGGGAAGAGTCTCCCCGAGACCGAGGTCTACACCCGTTTCGATCCGCAGGGGAACCTTTACGCGGGGATCATCACTCCCGTCGTGAAACAGCGGCCCCTCAGGATCGAGCTGGGCGGAAAGGCGTATGTGTACGACATGATGACCCACCGCAATTACGGACAGGTCTCGACCGTCGAGGTCCCGGTCTTCTGCGAGTCCATGCCGCTGCTGCTGGCCGTGCTGAAGAAAGCCCCCAAGTTCCTCGCGGCGGAGGTGAAAGGCGATACGGTGACGGTGAAATTCGAGCCCGCCGACTGGACCACGACGGTGGAGCTGCGGCTCTTCGCGCCCGACGGGAAAGAGGTTCCCCACTACGGGAAACGGCTCCTCGTTTCGGGCGGAAGGGGGAGCTGGGCCATACCCTTTGCGCCTTCCGACGCTTCCGGCGTGTGGAAACTCCAGGCGACTGATGTCGTCACCGGGCAGAGCCGCACGACCTCTTTCGGACGCTGAAGTTTCCCGTTTCCGCCGGAAGCTTTTTTCCCTGCTTGCAATTTGAAAAAACAGGGTGTATATTAGCATGGAGTGTGCTTCATGCGGTCACCGAACGAAAGGGAAATGAATATGGCGGAAAACGAGTACGAAAAGATCCCCCCGAGAACTCCCCGGTATGCGGCGGTCATGGAGGAGGCCGGCAAACGGGCTGGCGCCCGGGCGGCTTCCAAGGGCGGCGATGCCGTCGTGACGATATCGGATGTCTTCGAGGCGCTGTGCCTCATCCATCCGGAGTCCTTCTCTCTGCTGACGAACACCCCCGTCACGCTGCCGAAGGCGGCTCCGGCGGAGTGCGATCCGCTCCCGGCGGTCGTCTACCATTCTCCGGAGGTCGACAAATATCTTTCCCCTTACGGGGGCGTCATCGCGGAGGTGCTCTCCTCTTTCGAATCCCGTGAGGTGATCGTCGATTCTCTGCACATCGCGGGAGCTCTGCTCTGGGAGCCGACCCCCGAGATCCTGAACCTCCTTTCCGTTTCCGGCGCGACGCAGGGCGTGATGCGGACCGCGGTCACGGCCGGGCTCAGACGTGAGGCGGAAACAGCCGCGGCGGAGCGCCGCAAAGCGGGCCTGGCCTCCTCGTTCGAGAATGTCGAAAAGATACGGAAATACCTTTCCGAAAACTGTTTCGGACAGGATTCGGTCATAAATGCCGTCATCACCCAGCTTGCCATCGCCTGGGGGATGCCCGCGGCCGAACGGGGGGCGAAGCCGCTGTCGTTCTTCTTCGTCGGCGCCCCCGGCACGGGCAAGAACCATCTGACCTCCCTGATCCAAGATGCGTTCGAATCCTTCCTCGGCATTCCCAGGATCCGGGTGGTGGATTTCGCCCGTTTCGCCACGGAGCAGCTGCCGATGGACCTGATCGGCAGGGATTCCAACTGGAAGGACGGCGGGCACGAAGGCGTCCTGACGGGGGCGGCGGCGGCCAACCCGCGGGGCGTCATCGTGATCGAAAACTACGAGCGGGGCCATGAATGCGCGATCTCCTATCTGGACAGCATTCTGGAAACCGGCTACGCCGTGGACGAGTTCTCCAAGCAGAACATCTGCTTTTCCGGCAACGTGTTCATCATCATAACGCACAAGAAGGAGTTCGCCGACTCCGATGAGTTTCTGAAGCTTGTTTCCAAGGACGGCGAAAATCCGCCGCGGGACAAGATCGTCGAAGGGCTCGTGAAGTTCGAGCCGCGCTTCCAGTCCACGCTCCGGCTCGTGGATGCCCCCATGCTGTTCCGGAAGCACGATTTCAAGTCCTTTTTCGCGATCGTCAAGGCCAAATTGTCCGCCCTTGCGCGCCGTTTCGAAGGGGCCTACGACGTGTCGTGCGAGTTCGGCTCCGAGGATGTCCTGCGCCTTCTCATGGAGATGCATCCCAATGTGGAGTCCGCCCATCCCATCATATCCGCGCTCGAGTCGGCCATCCTCATTCCCCTGCAGGACTGGCTGCTGCAGCATTACGGCGAATTCGTGCCGAAGCGGAAGATCCGCATCGAATGCGATCCCCTGCCCGATTTCGAAGGGGCCCCCGAGCGCGGTGCGTTCGATTCCTTCGAGGAATGGATGGAAGAGCGCACGAAACGCCGCATCCTCCGGGCGAAGCGGCTGGTCTTTTCGCATGAGATCGGCGTCACCGATGATGCCGTCGTGCTGAAGATGAGGAACATTTCCTACACCATGATGCCGAGCATCGAGGATGCGGGCTATTTTTCGGTCACGGTGCCCGACGTCTCGTTCGACGATCTCGTCGGGGTCGATATCGTGAAGGAGCGGGTCTCCGAGGTCCTGCACTATTTCGAACATCCCGACAAGGGGGTGCGCCCCGATACCGGCATCATTCTGTACGGACCGCCGGGCACGGGCAAGACTTCCGTCGCCAAGGCGATCGCCAAGGAGCTGGGCGTTCCCTTCATCCTGGCCATGGGGGCGGACTTCAGCCGGCAGCGCATGGGCGAGGGCGTCGAAAGCGTGAAGAAACTTTTCGCCGCCGCCCGGCGCTACGGAGCCGTCCTCTTCATCGACGAGATCGACGGCATCGGCTCCCGCGAGCAGGAGGCCCGCGGCGGTCATAGCGAGGGGGCCCGGATCATCAATGCCTTCCTGACCGAGCTCGACGGGTTCCGCGCGAGGAACATGCTCGTCATCGGCGCGACGAACCGCTACGAGACCCTCGACGAAGCGCTGATCCGTCCCGGTCGTCTTTCGCTCAAGATCCGGCTGGGGCTGCTGCACAAGCCGGAGGACCGGAAAAAACTGATCGAGGGAGCGTTGAAAAATGCGCGGGCGGAAGTTTCGCCCGAACTCGTCGCCCGGCTCGTCGCGACGACCAATTCCTGGTCGCCGGCCAACCTGATCGCCATGATCAACTGCGGCATCAGGATCGCCCGCCGCGAGGGCCGGGAAATCGAATTCGGGCATTTCGCCAGGGCCCGGACCGTCGTGACGCTGGGCGAAGATCCCCAGCAGCCGGAGAACTCCGACGCCGAGAGACATCTCGTCGCGGTGCACGAAGCGGGGCATGCCGTGACGGCGGTCCTGCGCGGCATCCCCTTCGTTCAGGCGACGATCGAGGGCGCGGGCGGGGCGGCCGGTTTCGTCGAACATTTCGGATTGCAGAGATTTTCGACCGCGAAAGACCTCGAATGCATGATCGACATGTGCCTGGGCGGCCGTCTGGCCGAGAAGGAACTGCTCGGAGAGCCCTCCAGCGGGGCGCTTTCCGACTTCGAACACGCGACGGCTCTGGCCGCCGACATGATCCGCCTCGGACTTACCGACGGGAATCTGATGGCCGTGGCGGGGGAATCCGCCAGGATGTTCGCTCAGAGCCACCGCCCGCAGATAGAGGCCATCCTCCAGAAAAGGATGGGCAGCGTCCGGGAGCTTCTCCATGACCACCGGAGGTTTCTCGAGGCGGTCACGGAGGCGCTCGAAGCCCAGAAGATGCTTTTCGAAGAGGACATCCGCTCGATAGAAGACAGTCTGTCGGCGAAAAGGCCGGCAAGAAGGCCGTCGAGAAAGACGGCGAAGAAGAATCCGGACGGCGGTGCGCGATGAGTACACGCGGAGCGGAAGTTTTCTGGCGGCCCCGTGATCCGGGAGCCGGGGGGGACAAGGTGCGGATGCTGGATTCCGAGCTTACGGCTTACATCTCGGACAAGAAACCGATGATAATCGTCGAGAGAGAATCGGTCGAAGATCCCGCGTGTTTCTGGATCGACCATGAGCATGTGTACCTCAGGATCAACTGGGAAAAGTGGGCGCCGGTGAGTCGGAGCAACCCCGAACTGGCGGCCTCCCTCTGCCGCAGCCGTTACTGCCGGGTCACCGCCGTGGTGGACAAAGTGGTGGCCGACTGCATCGTGCCCGTTTTTCATATTGCCGCGCTGCCGGAGGAGCTCTTCGGGCCGCCCCGTACCGAAAGTGCGCCGGAAAACCGGGGGGGCGAAGGCTCCGACTCCAACTCCGGCTCCGACTCCGACTCCGACGACGAGGACATGTATCAAGGATGCCTTATGACGGTTTTGGAGGCCGTGGGATCTCTGTCCCGTGATGCGGGGGTCTACGAGCATGTGAAATTCGGGGGAGACTCTCCGACTTTCGTGATCAAATACGGCGATCGCACCCTGATCCTGGATGCCCTGCCGCCGGACCTGGAATTCTTTATCTTCCTTCCCGCCGGGACCGGGGAAGATCACGGTCCGCTGGAACGGGAGTGGGAGAAGGGGCTGATCTCCCTGGGCTTCATCGAAAGATTGAAGCGGATGGAAAAGTTCGCCGCCCGGATGGAGCCGGATTCCGTCGTCCGTGCCGGTTTTCTCGCCAATCCCGACGCCCTGGATATGCTGCGGGCCCTCACGAGAGCCGAAGACATCGCCGGCATCGAACTCCTGAGCTACAATAGCCTGAAAGACCGCCTCGCGGACCTCCTTGCTCTGAAAGAGGATTGAAGCGGACCTTCCTTGAAAATTGCCGCCGCGCCGTGTATATTATGCGGCGCGGAACGAAAGAGAGATCACTGCGGGAACGAGGAGGGTTTTCTGCCATGAAGGAATATCCGGTCGAGGGACACGAGGCGAGTTTTCTCCCCGAGGGAGAGTGGAAAATGGTCTGGAACGACGAGTTCGACGGAACCGTTCTGGACAGGAGCAGGTGGGATTACCGGCTGTCCATGATGGGCAGGCGGCATCCCGCCTGGACCGACCGGGGGGTGACCCTCGACGGCCAGAGCAACGCGGTCTTTTCCCTGCTGCTGGAGGAGGGCCGTCCGGTGAGCTCCCAGCTCCAGACGGGGTACAATTTCATGGATGAGCCCGTGGTCCCCACCAAGTTCGGGCACGACCATCTCCAGTGGAACATCGGCAAACTCAAAAGAGATCTCTACACCCACACCTTCGGGTACTACGAATGCCGCTGCAAGCTCCAGCAGCATCCCGAAGCCTGGTGGAGCGCTTTCTGGATCCAGTCCCCCGTCATCGGGGCCTCCCTCGATCCCGCGGAAACGGGCTCGGAGCTGGACGTGATGGAGTGCTTCGACTACGGTGAAGTCCACCACCACAATGTGTTCACGGGCGGCTACGGCCTCGACAGCAAGCGGGCTTCCGTCGGCGGCTTGAAAGGTCTGGACCAGACCGTCTTTCACCGTTTCGGGCTCCTCTGGGACGAAACGGGCTACACCTTTTACGTGGACGGGAAAGAGGACGGGCATATCGGCGAGTACGTTTCGAAACGGCCCGAATTCCTGCTCATCAGCACCGAGGTGAAGGGATACCGTTATGAAGATCATCAGCCGGTGAAGGAGGCTTTCGACCTTGCGGGCAAGGACTTCTTCACCGTGGATTACGTCCGGGTCTTCGACCCGGTCGGGGAGTGAAAAAATGAAGATCACCGCGCTCAAGACTTTCATCTGCAATGCCTTCCGGACCAATTTCGTCTTCGTGAAGGTGGAAACCGATTCAGGTCTCCACGGCTGGGGCGAAGCCACGCTGGAATACCGGGAACCGACCGTCCAGGCCGCGATCCACGATCTGGAAGGCTACCTCATCGGCAAGGATCCCCACAACATCGAAGCGTTCCGCCACGACTGCTACCGGGACGCCTACTGGCGGGGCGGCCCCGTGCTCATGAGCGCCCTGGCCGGGGTGGAAATGGCGCTGTGGGACATCAAGGGCAAGGCGCTGAACGTGCCCGTCTACCAGCTGCTGGGGGGCAAGGTCCGGGATGCCGTGCCGGTCTATGTGAACGGCTGGTTCGCCCCCGCCAAGACCCCGGAGGAGTTCGCCGCCAAGGCTGTGGAAGTTCGGGAAAACCGTTACCCCGGCTGCAAGTGGGACCCCTTCGGCAAGGCGTGGCAGCAGATCGGCAAGAAGGAGCTCGAACAGGCCATGACCTGTATCGAAAAAGTTTCCGAAGCGGCGGGGAACGACGTCCAGCTCCTCATCGAGGGCCACGGCCGTTTCGACATCCCCACGGCGGTCAAGATCGGGAAACGGTTGGAGGATTTCGACGTCTTCTGGTTCGAAGAGCCCATCCCCCCGGACGACAAGGAAGGTCTGCGCGAGGTCAAGGAGCGGGTCCGGGTCTCCATCGCCGCCGGGGAGCGGCTCTACAACCGTTACGAATTCCGGCAGTTCTTCGACCTGAAGTGCGCCGACTATATCCAGCCGGACATCTCCCACGCAGGCGGCCTCATGGAGATGCGGATGCTGGGCGCCGAAGCCGAGGCCCGGCACGTGGGCTTCTGCCCCCACAACCCTTCCGGCCCGGTGGCCAATGCCGCGACGCTCCAGCTGGCGGCCTGCGTGCCCAACTTCGTGATGCTGGAAATGATGATGACCGACGTGCCCTGGCGGCGGGAGATCTGCGACGAAAAACTGGTCATGCGCAACGGCTGCATGGTGATCCCGGAGCGGCCGGGACTGGGGATCGAACTCGACGAAAAGGAACTACTCAAACATCCCTACATCCGGACCGAACTGCGCCACTACAAGGGGACTTTGACCGACATCCGGCCCCCGGACGCGGTCAGGTACTATGAAATGGAGAAGAAGTGAAAATGGCCCGTTTCGAAGGAAAGGTCGTGCTGGTCACGGGGGGCAATCGGAACACGGGCCTCGACATCGTGGAAAAATTCTGCCGCGAAGGAGGGCGCGTCTACATGTGCGGCTCCACGCCGGAGTCCACGGCGAAGGGGGCGGCCGCGCTCGCTTCACGGGGCTGTCCGGGAGTGAGGAGCATGCCCTGCGACGTTTCCGACCTCGAACAGGTGAAAGCCCTCTTCGACGTCATCGAAAAGGAAGCGGGACGTCTGGACATCCTCGTCAACAACGCCGCCCATCAGGGCATCGGCAAGCCCTTCGTCGAAATGGACCCCGCGTATTTGACGGAGGTCCTCGGGGTCAACGTCAGGGGCGGGTTTCAGGTGACCCAGCAGGCGGTCAACCGTTTCTTCCTGAAGCAGCCGGAGCGGGGCGTCGTGGTCTTCCTTTCCTCCAACACGGCCATGCGGGCCATCCGGAACCGGACCGCCTACTGCGCCAGCAAAGGGGCGATCAACGCCATGGTGCGGGCCGTCGCCCTGGATCTGGCCCCCTTGGGGATCCGGGTCAACGCCTGCGCGCCGGGGTACATCTACACCGAACGCTGGGACGTTCTGCCGGAAGAAAAAAAGGCCAGACGCCGCCTCAACTGCCCCCTGCGGCACGAGGCTTCCGGGGAGGACATCGCCAATGTGGTCGCCTTTCTGGCAAGTTCCGACAGTTCCAATATCACGGGCGAGATCGTCACCTGCGACGCGGGCTGTTCCTGCCAGCACATGCCGGAAGACGTGGACGTCTGATCCCCGTCCCCGAGGGCGGATTTCCCGGAGTTTTTTCCCGATTCCGGATTGAAAAAAGGAAGAGTATGTGATAAATTACTTCCCGGCAGGGGGATCGCCCTCCCGGCGCCCTTTGCGGGTAAAAATCGCGTCGTGTTCCTGAAATAAAACCAAACCAACAGCAGGTCCAGAATGAAAAAAAGAGTCCCGGTCGTTTTTGCCGTCCTTCTCGCAGCCCTTTCCGCTTTCGCGGCGGAAGAGGTCAAACTGATGTTCGGGCTGCAGGAGGAGCCCGTCCGCAAGGAGCAGAAGAAGTTTCTCGACTTCCGCTACGTTTCCGCGCAGGATCCCATGTTCAAGGCGCAACCGAGGTCCCTCCAGGGCTGGAACTACAATCCCGCGGGCGGAGCCGCCTCGGGCAACCTTTCGGTGGGGTCGCTCCCGCCGGATATGCTGCTGGAGCACGGCATCGCCTGCCGCCGGGGCAGACTGACCGTTCCCTACGCTCCGAAAAAGGCGGTGGTCCGGGTCTGGGCGGGGGATTCCTTCGCCGGCTGGCGGCGGCTGTGGGGAGTCGATCACAAGATCCTCCTCAAAGTCAACGGCAAGACGGTCTACTCCACCGTCATGACCGTGGAAAACTGCTACAAGGAGTGGTGCAAGCTCGAAGACTACGTCTACAGCCGGAAAGACGGCATCTGGGACCGGATCGTGAAGCCCATCCTCACGGAGATCACCTTCGAGGTGGACAATCCCTCGGGCAAACTGGTCTTCGAAATGAACAACGTGATCCTGACCGCGCTGGTCATCGCCCCCGATGCAAAGCGACTCGACGAGATCGCCGCCCAGGTGGAAAAGGAGCGCCGCGCCCAGTTCGCGGTCCGCTATCCCTGGAAGCCCCAGCCCGACGAACCCATGCCGCCCCTCAACGGCGCGAAGGATCTGCTGCTCTTCCAGAAGAGCGGCCTCGACACGGTCAACCCCTGGAGCCGGCCCAAGGCGAATGAAGTCACCTCCGTGGTCCGGGTCTTCGCCGCTCAGGGGGAACAGGAGATGATGCGTTTCGGCATCCTGCCCCTGCGGGACCTGCCGGATCTGCTGGTTGAGGTCGGGGATTTCAAGTGCGGAAGCAGCACGATCCCCGTGAAAGAGTGCGCCGACCTCTGGCGCGAGCGCTACAAGGAGCGGGGCAGTGAAGGCACCCGGGGCGTGATCGACGCCCTCTGGCGGCTGAACCCCATGAGCTACGTTTTCCAGGAAAACAAGCGCTTCTTCGCCGAAAAGGGGACGCCCCGGATGTTCACGCTCGACGTGCATGTCCCCGAAAACGCTCCCGCGGGGAACTATTTCGCGCCGCTGACCGTCTACAGCGGCAAGAATGCGGTCTGCAAGGCGAAACTGCAGCTGAAGGTCCTGCCCTTCAAGCTCGCCTGGGAGACCGCCGCTTCCTACAACTTCCAGACCTCCTTCGGGCTGCCCTGGCCCTCCTGGTACCGCGGCGCCACTTACGAAACGGCCAAAAAACAGATCGAGGCACGTGCCCGGTTCATCAAGAAATACCGCTTCCACTGCGCCTATTTCTACCCCTGGGGCTACAAATTCCCGAGCTTCTTCAAGTTCGGCAAGATCACGGGCAAGCCCGGTGAACGGCAGTTCACGGTGACCCCGGAACAGGAGGCCGTCTGGGACTGGTACTATTCTATCGCCCGCCGCGACGGCTGCAAGGACGATTTCAATCTCGTCCAGGGCATCGGTCTTTTCCTGAACTGCGGCTGGAAGATCGCCAACATCTTCCAGAACCGGGGCAGAGCCAACATCACCCCCGAGATCAGGCAGCAGTGGGAAACGGACCTCAAGGACATCGAACGGGTCGTCCGGCAGATCACCGAATTCGGCCGGAAGAAGGGCTATCCCGCCTTTTACTGGTACTTCAACGGCGAACTCGACAACTACGGTCTGCCGGGGACCCTCGAGGCGGTCCGTCTGGCCGATGCGATCCGCCGGGCCGGAGCCATCTCGTTCGTCACCATCAACGGCAAATACGCCTACAAGTACACCCCCGCCGCCTTCGACCATGTCTGGGCCAATCCCGCCACCCCCGTGGACGAGAACCTGAAGAAAGAGGTGGAAAAACACGGGCACAAGTTCGGCACCCACAACTCCGGCGACACCCGTTTCCAGGCGGGATTTCAGTTCTGGCGGACCGGGGGCGAAGGACGCCATCAGGAGACCCAGTTCTACACCGACTTCATGCGGCCCTACGTCTATCTGCCCTGGAACTACAACACCGCGCAGGTCTATCCCTCGCCCGACGGCGGGGACCGGCCTTCGCTGCCCTTCCTGAACTATCGGGAAGGCCGGGACGACTACCTCTACCTGCACACCCTCGAAACGCTTCTTGCGCAGGGCAAGGGGAGTCCCGCCGCCCGCAAGGCCGCGGCCGACTTCATTTCCGAAATGAAGGAAAAGGTTTACTTCGATCCCCGGATGTACCACGCCCGGAAGTTCGACGGCGTCGAGGCGACCGCGCTGATGAAGGAAAGCCGCTGGAACAGCGTTTCCATCGAACGCTACCGCTGGCAGATCGCCCGGCTCATCATGGCGCTGGAGGGGAAGAAATGATGAAACACCTCTGCACGACGCTCCTTTTCGGCGCGGCGCTCGCTCTTGGGAGCGCCGAATTGCCGCTTCTTTCACCCGCTCCCGTGATCGACGGGAAACCGGGGGATCCCGGCTGGAAAAATGCCCGCACCGCCCCCTTCAAGCTCAAGCAGGGCAAGGCCTTTCTCGGCCGGAGCGCCACCCATCTTTATGTCGCCGTCGAGGTCAAACACGGCAACCTCGAAGCCGCCGCCAACAACTTCGTCAAGCATGATTCGGCGGTTTACGCCGACGACTGTCTCGACTTCTTCTTCACCGGGGCCCCCAACAGCGAAAGTTATTCCCAGATCATCGCCAACGTGCGGGGAACGGTCTTCGACCACCGCCGGGACAAGGACTGCCGCACGGATCTTACCTGGGATTCCGGGGCCGAGGCCAAAGGCTCCTACGGCAAGGACTCCGTTTACATCGAAATGGCCATCCCCCTGGCCGCGCTGGGGTGCGACCGGCACAAACTGGCCGTGGCCGTGGCGGCCTACACCTCGTGGAACCAGCAGGGCGAGGCCCTCTGGGGACAATACCACAAGCCGGAAACATTTACTCTCTTCGAGCTTCCGGATTCCTTTCCTGTGAGGGTGAAAGAGCGCCGCTGGGCCTA
>JAFSYV010000070.1 GCA_017443585.1 Lentisphaeria bacterium
CGACACCAAATTCGACATCGGTCCCGCCACCGAGAACGGATTCTACTACGACTTCGACATGGAGCACCGCCTCACCGTCGAAGATCTGGCCCAGATCGAAAAGGCCATGAAGAAAATGCTGGGCGGCAAGGTGAAGTTCGAGCGCTTCGAGACCACCCGCGACGAGGCGAAGAAGCTTCTCGAAGGACAGCCCTTCAAGCTGGAACGGCTGGCCGACATCCCCGAAGGTGAGCCCATCAGCTTCTACCGCAGCGGCGACTTCGTCGACCTCTGCCGGGGGCCCCATGTGGAAAGCTCCGCCGAGATCGGCGCCGTCAAACTCCTTTCCGTGGCCGGAAGCTACTTCCGCGGCGACGAGAAGAACAAGATGCTCCAGCGCATCTACGGGACCGCCTTCGCCACGCAGGAGGATCTCAAGGCCTACCTGACCCGCATCGAAGAGGCCGCCAAGCGCGACCACCGGAAGCTGGGGACCGAACTCGATCTTTTCGGCTTTTCCGAACAGGTGGGCCCCGGCCTCGTCCTGTGGCACCCCAAGGGCGCGCTGATCCGCCACCTGGTGGAAACGGCGTGGAAAGAGGAGCACTACAAGAACGGCTACCAGCTGCTCTACACCCCCCACATCGGGCAGAGCATCCTGTGGGAAACCAGCGGCCACCTCGACTTCTATCACGACGGCATGTATTCTCCCATGCAGATCGACGAAAAGGACTACTACGCCAAACCCATGAACTGTCCTTTCCACATCGAGATCTACCGTTCGAAACTGCGCTCCTACCGGGAGCTGCCGCTCCGCTGGGCGGAGCTGGGGACCGTCTACCGCTATGAAAAGTCCGGTTCGCTCCACGGCCTCATGCGGGTCCGGGGCTTCACCCAGGACGATGCCCACATCATCTGCACCCCGGAATCCATCGAGGACGAGATCGCCGAAGTGCTGCGGTTCAGCCTTTACATCAACCGCATGTTCGGATTCACCGATATCAAGCCCTATCTGGCCACCCGTCCCCCCAAGGCGGTGGGGGAACCGGAACGCTGGGCCAAGGCCATCGATTCGCTGGAAAAGGCCGTGGCCAAGGCCGGGCTGGAGTGCGAAGTGGACGAGGGCGGCGGCGCCTTCTACGGTCCCAAGATCGACCTGAAGATCAAGGACGCCATCGGCCGCGAGTGGCAGACCACCACCATCCAGTTCGACTTCAATCTGCCCGAACGGTTCGACATGACCTATATCGGGGCCGACGGCCAGAAGCACCGGCCCTACATGGTCCACCGGGCGTTGCTGGGCTCTCTGGAACGCTTCTTCGGGATCCTGGTGGAGCACTACGCCGGGGCCTTCCCGCTCTGGCTGGCGCCGGAGCAGGGGCGGATCCTGCCCGTTTCCGAAAAGCAGACCGCTCAGGCCTTCGCCCTGCGGGACGAGTTCCGCAAGCAGGGGTTCCGGGTCGAAGTGGACGATCAGTCCGCCGGCCTGGGGGCCAAGATCCGGGAGGCCCGTTCCGCCCGTCTGCCCTACATTTTCGTCCTGGGCGAAAAGGAGGCTGCGGAAGGCACTCTGGCCGTCCGCTCCCGCCGCGAAGGGGAGCTGGGCGGCATGAAAATCGCCGAAATCATCGAAAAGATGAAATATGAACTTGAAAATAAGGTGATTTAGTGCTATATTGTAAAAGTGCACTTGGTTCATGTGGCTGCCGCCGGTGGTCGGCGGCAGCTCGAATTTTCCCTTGAAAGGAGGGTGCTGCTATAGCTAAGTTGTTGAAAGGTAACGATCGGACCGTCCAGCTGACCAACGTTCTGCTGATCGGTGTCGATGGCGAACAGCTCGGTGTGGTTTCTTACGCGAAAGCCAAGGAGCTGGCCGCCGCCGCTGGACAGGATCTGGTGATGGTCGCCGAACGGGCTACCCCGCCCGTCGTGCGCATTATGAATTTCGGCAAACTTTGTTACGAGCAGAAGAAAAATCAGAAGGCTCAGCGTAAAGTCTCCGCCGCCCAAAAGGTCAAAGAGGTCAAGTTTCACATCAATATCGATCAGCATGATTACGAGACCAAGATCAAGCATGTGGTCGACTTCTTCGAAAAGGGATCCCGGGTCAAGGTTACCCTCGCCCTGCGGGGCCGCGAGATGGCCCATCAGGACATGGCCTACGAGCTGATGAGGCGGGTCACGGAAGACCTGCTGCCCATCGCCGAGCCCGACGGCAAGCCCAAGATGATGGGGCGGAACATTTCGGTGGGGTTCACCCCCCGGACGGGCGCGCCCAAAAAGAGCGCCGCGCCCGCCGAGACCGAGGAGAAAGCTGAGGAGAAGGCTTCGGAAGAAGCTGAAAAATAGGTCGTCCGACGCAAAGCTGCGTCGTCCAGCCGCGGCCGGTGAAGAGCATTGACCGGCCCGGCGTTACAGTCACACTCATAAGGAAAGGTGAAAACAATGCCCAAGCTCAAAACGAGAAAGTGTGCCGCCAAGCGGCTCAAGGAGACCGGGACCGGGAAGTTCCGGCATCACAAGGCGGGTGCCCGGCACCTGATGTCTTCCAAGAACGCCAAGCGTCGTCGTCGTCTGCGTCAGGACGGAGCCGTGTCTCCGGCCGAGAAGCGTCGTCTCAAGGCCGCGCTGCCTTACGGTCTGTAAGAGAGGAGGAAAAGGATCATGTCGAGAGTCACCTGTGCTGTTTCTTCCCGCAAGCGCCGCAAACGCGTCCTCGAACGGGCCAAAGGTTTCTACGGCAACTCGAGCAAGAACATCCGCACCGTCTACGATGCGGTGAACAAGGCCAAGAGCCATGCCTACGAAGGCCGCAAGCAGAAAAAACGTCAGTACCGTGCGCGGTGGATCGGCCGTATCAACGCCGCCTGCCGTGCCCTCAATGTCACCTACAGCCGATTTATGGACGGTCTGAAGAAAGCCGACATCACCCTGAACCGCAAGGTTCTGGCCGATCTGGCCGTGACCAACCCCGCCGAATTCAAGGCGCTGGTCGAAAAGGTCATTCAGGCCTGAACTCCGGAAGGCGCGCTCCGCGCGGATCTTTCCCGGCTCCGAAGGGCCGGGGAGCGGACTCGAGCGGGACGCGCCCGGTTGCTCTGCGCGAAAGAGCTCTCAACCTGACAGCTTGAAGTTGGTGTTTCAGACACTTGCCTTCAGGCTGTCTTTTCTTTATGATGGAATGATACAATGAATCCGGTGATCGAAAAAATCAATGCCGCCGTCAAGAGTGCGGCGGAAAAGTGCGCCGCCGCCGCCGCCGCGGCGGATATCGAGGCGGTGCGTATCGAATTTCTCGGCCGTAACGGTCTCTTCCCGGCTCTTTCGCGGGAAATGGGTTCCATCCCTGCGGAGCAGAGAAGGGAAACGGGGGCTGCCTTCAACGCCGGCCGTCAGCAGATCCAGCAGCTCATCGACGAGGGCGTTGCCCGGTTTGCCAAAGGCGGCGATGAGAGCGCCATCGACACCTCGCTGCCCGGCCGCCGCCGCCCCGTGGGCCGCAAGCATCCCGTCATGGAGATCGCCGACGAATGCGTGGCCATTTTCAGCCGCATGGGCTTCGTTCCCGTTTCCGGACCGGAAATGGAGGACATCTACCACAACTTCGACGCCCTGAACACCCCCGCGGATCATCCCTCCCGGGACGAACAGGACACCTTTTATTTCCCCGACGGCCGGATCCTGCGCTCCCAGACCTCTCCGGTCCAGATCCGGGTCATGGAGACCCACGAGCCCCCCGTGCGCATCGTCGCTCCCGGGCGGGTCTTCCGTCGGGACACCCCCGATGCCACTCACGGCATGAACTTCCATCAGATCGAGGGCCTCTACATCGACCGCGACGTTTCCATGGCCGATCTGAAGAGCGTTCTGCTCACCTTTGCCCGCGAGATGTACGGCGAAAAGATCAACATCCGGCTCCGGCCCCACTTCTTCCCCTTCACCGAGCCCAGCGTGGAGTACGACTTCAGCTGCGTGGTCTGCGGCGGCAAAGGGTGCAATGTGTGCAAGAATTCGGGGTACATCGAGATCGCCGGCGCCGGCATGGTGGATCCCGCCGTGCTGAAGAATGTGGGCTACGACCCGGAAAAGTGGTCCGGTTTCGCCTTCGGGCTGGGCATCGAACGCCTGGCCATGCTCCGCTACCGGATCCCCGATCTGCGTTATCTTTACGAAAACGACGTCCGTTTTCTTGAACAGTTCTGAGGCGTCTGGAGGAAAGTTATGAATATCTCGAGAAAATGGCTCTCTGACTATATCGCACTCGACTGCTCCGACGAGGAGCTTTGCGCCCGGCTCACCGCCGCCGGGATCGAGGTGGAAGCCGTGGAATCCGGCTCCCCCGTCCCCGCCGGCGTGGTGGTCGCCCGGATCGAATCCCGTGAGCCCCATCCCGGTTCCGACCATCTGTCGGTGTGCAAGGTCTTCAACGGCACGGAAACGCTCCAGATCGTCTGCGGCGCGCCCAACTGCGACGCGGGGAAGATCGTTCCCCTGGCGACCATCGGCACCGTCTTCAAGACTTCCGAAGGGGAGTTCAAGATCAAGAAGTCGAAACTCCGGGGCGTGGAGTCCTGCGGCATGATGTGCAGCGCCAGGGAGATCGGCGTCGGCGACGATGATTCGGGTCTTCTGATCCTCGATCCCGCTCTGAAGCCGGGGACGCCCCTCTGCGACATCTACCGCTCCGACACGAAGATCGAAGTCGAAGTCACGCCCAACCGGGCCGACTGGCTCTCCATGTTCGGCATCGCCCGCGACGTGGCCTGTCTGCTCAGAACCCCCGCCCGTCTGCCCGAGATCGCCGTGCCCGCCTGCAGTGTTCCCGCTCCGGGACTGGTGACGGTCGAAGCTCCCGACCTCTGCCCCCGTTACATCGGCCGGACCCTCAAGAACGTCAAGGTGGGACCTTCGCCCGCGTGGATGGTCGAGCGCCTCGAAGCCGTGGGCATGCGGTCCATCAACAACGTGGTGGACATCACCA
>JAFSYV010000071.1 GCA_017443585.1 Lentisphaeria bacterium
AGCACGGCGGTCTGGATCGTCATGTGGAGACTGCCGGAGATCTTCACGCCCTTGAGGGGCTGAGCGGGGCCGTACTTCTCACGGGTGGCCATGAGCCCCGGCATCTCCTTTTCGGCGATGGCGATCTCCTTGCGGCCGAAGTCGGCCAATCCGATATCCTTGACTTTGTACATGTTTTCACAAGCCTTTCATTTCTTCGAAGATTTTCGACCACGACTCCTCGCTCGGGACGGAGCCGAACACCTTGACCACTTCGGCGGAAGTCCGCGCACCGAACCGGCCGCACCGGTCGAGGGGAGCGCCCACGGCCAGTCCCCGCAGGAACCCGGCGGCATAGAGATCCCCCGCGGCGGTGGTGTCGACGGGATCGGGCACGACGAAAGCGGGAATTTTCACCGTCTCATCTCCCCGCCGGGCGATGGAACCCCGGACGCCGCTTTTCACCACGACGGTCTCGCACATGGAACCGAGTTTTTCCGCCATGTCGGCGGCATCCCCCCCGCCCAGCAGCGCGGTGGCCTCCTCCTCGTTGGCGAAGAGCAGGTCCACATAGTCCGGAAGGACAGTATTGAGGAGTTTTTCCCGGAAGATCCCCGCCACTTCGAAACTGGCCAGATCGAAACCGATCCGGCACCCCGCCGCCTTGACGCTTTCGAGAAGCGTGTCGAAGACGGAGGAAAAGAGCATATACCCCTCGATGAACACCAGATCGAAGGAGGAGTAGTCCCGGCTTTTCACCTCTTCGGGCGTCAGGAGCAGCGAAGCGCCCAGCGCCGACCGCATGGTCCGTTCGGCATCGGGAGTCACCAGCGAAAGACAGGTCCCCGTGGGGGCTTCGCGCGTCACGGCGAAAAAGGAATCATCCCCGCCGTTGCGCCGGAATTCCGCCCGGTAGAAGTCGCCCGCAGCATCCGCGCCCAGCTTGCCCAGCATGGCGCAGGGGACACCCATCCTCGCCAGAGCGAAGAGCGTGTTCCCGGCGGAACCGCCCGGCACCTTCCGGGGGGCGGAGCCGCTTTTCCCGAGCAGAGCGGAGATGGTCTCCGGCTCCACCATCTCCATGCCCCCCTTGGCTCCGGAGACATGGGCTGAGAGGAAGGCGTCGTCCACGTCGAGGAGCAGGTCCATCAGGGGGGAGCCGACACCCAGAACTTTCCACGCCATGAAAAGTTATTTCACTCCGGCGGCGCGGCGCAGTTCTTCGACCCGGTCGGTCTTTTCCCAGGGGAAATTGCTCCGGCCGAAGTGTCCGTAGGCGGCGGTTTCCTGATAGCTCCACCCGGCAGGCCGCTTGAGCTGGAGTTTTTCCACGATGGCCGCCGGACGGAAATCGAAGAGCTCGGCGACGATGGCCGCCAGTTTCCCGTCGTCGATGACGCCCGTACCGTAGGTGTCGACGTTGACGCTCAGAGGCTTGGCCACGCCGATGGCGTAGGCCACCTGGATCTCGCACTTTTTCGCCAGCTTCGCCGCCACGATATTCTTGGCCGCGTAACGGCAGAAGTAAGCCGCCGAACGGTCCACCTTGGAGGGATCCTTGCCCGAAAAGGCGCCGCCGCCGTGGGAGCCCACGCCGCCGTAGGTATCCACGATGATCTTGCGTCCGGTGAGGCCCGTGTCGCCGTGGGGCCCGCCGATCTCGAAGCGGCCGGTGGGGTTCACGTAATAGGTGATGTCGCCCTTCATCAGTTCCGCGGGGATGACCCTGGCCGCCACTTCGCGGGTCAGGGCCTCTAGCCATTCGACGGGCATGTCGGGGGTGTGCTGATGCGAGAGGACGATGCTCTCGACCGCCACGGGACGGCCTTCGCGGTAACGGATCGACACCTGGCTCTTGGCGTCGGGACGCAGATACTTGTACTTCTCGCGGTCACTCTTGCGCAGCCGGGCAAACTCCGCCACCAGCCGGTGAGCGTAGTAGATCGGCGCGGGCATGAGGGCGTCGGTCTCGTCGCTGGCGTAGCCGAACATCATTCCCTGATCTCCGGCCCCCTGTTCGAGGAACTTGCCCTGCCCCTCATTGACGCCCATGGCGATGTCGGGCGACTGCTTGTGGATGGCCACCACCACCTTGGCGTCGTCGGCGCAGAAGCCCACGCCGTGTTCGTTGTAGCCGATGTCGCGGATCGCCGCCAGCGCGGTTTCCTGCCAGTTGACCTTGGCCTCGGTGGTGATTTCGCCGGAAATCACCACCAGATCGGTGGTGCACAGCGTTTCGCAGGCCACCCGGCTGTTCGGGTCCTGAGCCAGACAGGCATCGAGAATGGCATCGGAGACCCGGTCGCAGACCTTGTCCGGATGGCCCTCGGAGACAGATTCCGAAGTGAACACGTGTTCGACTTTGATCTTGCTCATATTGCTTCAAGTTCCTTATCGTTGACTTTCTGTTTCACGAAAAAGCACGGGAGGGGTCTTCCCCCTCCTGTGCCCGAAAGCAGGATCCCTTTTCCCGCCCCGACATTACCGGGGCAGCAGCATGGGGACGGGCACGCCGCGGCGGTTCTGCCGCCAGGCGGCGGGATCGTTGCCCTGGACGGCGGGCTTGTCCTTGCCGAAGCTCTGGGTCTTCATCTTTCCGGGGGCCACGCCGCAGGACTCCAGCGCGGCGCGGATGGCATTGGCCCGGCGTTCGCCCAGCGCGCGGTTGTACTCTTCGGTGCCGCGCTGGTCGCAGTGACCTTCGATGACCAGCGCCAGTTCGGGCTTGTCGCTCATGTAGGCGGCGATGTTCTTGATCTTGGCCATTTCGGAGTCGATGAGCACATCGGAATCGTAGGCGAAGTAGATGACGGGCATGTTCAGACGGTTGCCGGAGGGATCGGCGGGGAGCCAGCCGTCCTTGTCGGCGCCGGCGCCGGCAAGATCGTTGGGATTGCTGGTCCAGGCGGAACCGCCGGGGGTCTGGGGAACGTCGGAGGGGCCGTCGAGAGGAGCGGCCACACCGGGATCGTCGGCGGCGCGGGGCATGAGCCGGGTGTTGTTGGCGTTATCGGGGTCCCACGAGGGATCCTGGGACTTGCAGCCGCAGACGAAGAGCAGGACTCCGGCAGCAGCGGCCAGAACGACGAAACTGGATCTTTTCAACATTTTTTCATCTCCTTTGTTTGGTGTGTGTTATGTTTCATTGCCTCGAAGAAAGCACGAATTTCACTTTTCGGATCGAAATCGGACGCTCCCGGCCCGGCCGTGGGCATCGAGGCGTTCCATGGCCCCGAAACGCTCCACGATCTCCACCTCGCGGGCAAGAGCCCGCTGCGAATAACGGACGATGCTGCTCCGGCGGAAGAAGGCCGCGCTTTCCAACCCGTTGAAGCGCAGAGCGCTCGAGGCGGTGGGCAGCACATGGGAAGGACCGGCGCAGAAATCCCCGATGGGCTCCGGCGTCCAGGGGCCGAGGAAGATCGCCCCCGCGGCCTTGAGACGGGGAAGCAGTTTCTCGGGCTTTTCGACCTGGAGCTCCAGATGTTCCGGAGCGTAGAGATTGGCCGCTTCGGCCGCCCGCTCGAGGTCGGGGACGCGGATGAAGAAGACGCCGTTTTCCCAGACCCGGTCGATGAGGGACTCACGGGAAAGACTCTTTTTCTGCCGCAGACACGCCTTTTCCACCGCGTCGAAAAGTTCGGCGTCGGTGGAAATCAGCACCGCCTGCTCCAGCCCGCTGCCGTGTTCGGCCTGGCTGAGCAGATCGGCGGCGACGAACTCCGGATCCGCCGAGCCGTCTGCGATGATCAGGATCTCGGAAGGACCGGCCACGAGGTCGATGCCGACCTCGCCGTAGAGCAGTTTCTTGGCGGCGGTCACGTAGGCGTTGCCCGGCCCCACCAGTTTCTGGACCTTGGGGATCCCCGGCACACCCACCGTGACGGCGGCCACGCCGTAGACGCCGCCCAGACGGTAGACTTCGGTGACGCCCGCGCATTTCATGGCGTAGAGGGTCTCGGGGTGGACGCCCCCCGGCGGGGTGACGGCCACGATCTCCTTCACGCCGCAGGCCGCGGCGATGCCTGCCGTGTGGATCACGGTGGAAACCAGCGGCGCGGTGCCGCCGGGGATGTAGACGCCCACCCGGTCGAGGGGCGTGAACTGTTCGCCCACCAGCACACCGGGGCGGATGGTCTTTTTCCAGCTCACGGGCCGGGTGGCCCGGGCGAATTCCCGCACCTGCCGGCAGGCGGTCCGGATGGCTTTCTTATCCCCCGGAGATACCTTGGCCGCCGCGGCGGCGATCTCTTCGGCGCCGATGCGGAACTGCTCGAAACTCAGTTTCACATGGTCGAATTTTTCGGCGTATTCGCAAATCGCCTCCACGCCCCGTTCCCGGATGTCGGCGATGATCCCGGCGGCCGCCTTTTCCGCCTGGGGCGGATAAGCAGGCCGGCTGCTCAGGCCTTCGAGTTTCGAGCGCCAGTCGGCGCCGCGGCAGTCGATCCTTTTCATGCTCCGAGCACCACAAGGTCGTTGTCGATGAGCCGGGTCGTGCCGAAAAAGGCGGCGGCGGCCAGCAGGACTTCCCGCGTTTCGGCGGTGGGAGCT
>JAFSYV010000072.1 GCA_017443585.1 Lentisphaeria bacterium
AGTGTCGATGTAGATGACGTCGGTCCCGGTCTTTTTCAGAAAGTCCTGAAAGACTTTGGTGATGTAGTCACGCCATCCCTTTTTCAGAGGCTCGCCGTAGTAAAGCCGCCCGGGGACCATGGACACAGGCTTGCCCAGAGAAGAATAAGAGGCGATGATCGTGTGCCGGGGCAGGAAAAGTTTCCCCAGATCGTCGCGTTTCCAGACGGGAGACATGTAGTTGGCGCAGAGCGGATTCAGGTAGGCGCTGGCCCGGAATCCGTGCTTGTGGATGCGTTTGACTTTTTCGATATAAACGGACTTTGGGGTGAAGTCGGGCAGTTCCGTGTCGAAGGTGGGAACGCGGGCGCTCCACTCGTGTATCTGCACCCGGCGCGGGTTCATGTGTCTGGCGATCTCCTTCAGCCCCCTGTCACTCACGTCTCCGGCATCGACCAGCGCCTGCGTGCGGACGTCTTTCCACAGGCTGTCGCGGAGCGCGATCTCTTTTGCAAAGCATTTCCGGTACCAGTTGCGGAAAGGATAAGCGGCGCCTACCCAGTCACAGCCGGGAAAGAGATTCAGCTTCGTCCACGGCGAGGTAAAACTTTTCCACTGGTCGAAGGGAATGTAATTGCGGAATTCGAAGGCCAGTGCATCGCTGTTTTTGTGATAGTACATGAAAAAGTGGAAGGGGCGGCAGGTGTCGTCTTCGCTCCACACGCCCAACGCATCATCGCCCTTGACGAAGGCGGCGAAGGGGGCCGCGAAAAAGTCCGCGGACTGGTACATGCACAGTTTTTCCTCATCTTTTCCGGGGAAACGCACCCCCGCGCACGACGGCAGGTAGAAACTGCCCTCCTGCGGCAGATTCTCAAGGGGCACGCAGACCCCGGTCACGCCGTCGGCGGCCGCGCCATGACTTCTGAAAGCCAGAGAGCCGTCGGGACTTTCGCGGAACTCCAGTTCGATCCGTTCATCGGGAAAAAACTCCCTGCCGTCCGAAAGTCCCTTCCAGACGATCCTGACAGTTCCCCCGCCTTTGCTGTGGGTGACGGCGGTCCCGGGGACCGGGCGGTGGTACAGAACAGTCGGCTTGTCCGGCGTGTGGCGGTTCGGGAAGGGCCAGAGAAAATGGATGCGCGACAGCTCCGTTTCCAATCCTTTGCGCAGTCTGCACAGTCCCGCCGTGTTCGAACCTTCACGGGTCGGAGCGGTGAAAACCTTGCCCGACGGAAACCTTATCTCCGTAATGCGCGCGTCTTCAACGGTGACGCCCACAGTGCGCGTCACAAGATCGAAACGGCGGCCCTTCCGCTCGAACTCAAGTCCGTGAGAAGCGGCGGAAAAAAGAAGCAGCCCCGCAAAGAAAATTCCCCGAATGGTTCCACATGTTTTCATGATATCTCCCTTCGTATTAAAATTAAAGAGCAGTCCGACTGTTGACATACCAGCGGAACTGATAGGTCGTGCTCGCATTGTCTATCCAGCTCTTCACCTCGGCGGCCTTGTGATATGACACGTGTCCGTCGGGGAAGAGAAAATTCAGGCCGTCCTGATGACGGGTGTCCCAGCAGCTGCACCACGATGTGCACGTGTGGTACGATGTGACGTTGGCGCCGGGCGCGCCCCCCAGCGTGTCGCCGTTCCGGGGACGGAAATGATCCGGATTCGGGCCGACCGAGTCGCCGCAGTACACCACGGTGGAGGCATTCTTGATCCGCGAAAGTTTTTTCATCTGGCTGTACTCCTTGACGCTGAACACCCATGCGTAGTTGGCGTCTTTCTGATTCAGCCCGTAGCACATGATGCGGCTCATGAAGGTCGCGAACCCCAGCAGGCCCTTCGCATACTGCTGCGTGTACTCTTCCACCGAGATCGGAACTTTCGGACAGGCCATCAGCTTGGTGCTGCCGCCGTACTTCGTCACCGCGTCGATGATGCGGGCGCCCTCGCACTTGGCGGCCTCTCCCTTGCAGGGCAGAAAATCATCGTTTCCCGCCGCGTACATGAGGACGATGGTGCCCATTTCCTTGAGACGCGCGGTGCAATCCGACTTTTTGGCTGCGTCCCGCGCCTGCTGAAGCGCGGGCATCAGCATGGCCGCCAGAATGGCGATGATCGCTATGACGACAAGAAGTTCGATCAACGTGAAAAACGAGGCCGTTCCGCCTTTTCCGGCTTCGATCTTCCGCGAAAATCCGTCCTGCTGAAAATGTTTCATTTTCGATCCTCCTCCTGTTTTGTTTTGACGTGCAGAACCGGTCGGTAGTACTCTATACATTTTTCTTTGTGGGAAAAAACCTGCTTCCAGAGGGCGTTCCAGTCCCAGTGCCACGAGGGAAACTCCTGACCGGGAAGGTTGGAATATATGGAGTCGAAAGCGCCGATTTTGTCAAGCGGAGGCGCGTCCGGAAAGAAAAGGGCGGCTTTTTCGGAGAACTCCCGGAGAGGAACATCGCCGCGGGCAAAGGCCGCCGTCGGCGGGTCGCCGCGAAACATCCTGACCACCCGGGCGGGATTGTCCTGAAAATCCCGGTACGAACACCACTGGAACTCCGGAGAATCGAAAGTCAGTCCCACTCGGCGGGCGGCCTCGCACATTTCAAGACGCTTGTATTCGAGCATCACAGGGTTGTGACTGACGAACAATATCCTTTTGTGTCCGGCTTCCAGAAAACGGCGCAGCGTCATCTCGGTGATATAGACCCAGTCCGAGAGGACTCCCGATCCGGGCGTCTCTCCGGCAAACTCGAAGCGGTTGCAGTAGATCGTCTCGAAGCCCTGGGTCAAACGGGCAAGTTCGTTGTACGAAATATCCTTGCTGCCCACATCCACGTACACGCGGAGCGGCTTTTTTTCGAGCATGGCCTCAAGATTGTCCAGCCGGCACGAAGTCACCATGGCGACGGCTCCGGCCCCCGAACAGGCCGACATGAAGGCGTCGTAATAGTTTCCCTGATACCCCAGATGGATCGACGAGATGAAAGCGCACAGTTCGCACGGCTTGTTCTCGGGCGGAATGAAAAGTCCGGAACGCGCTCCCCGCAGCAGCAGCCCCTTGTCCGCCAGCCGCCGCGAGGCCTGATGAAGGACCATGGTGCTCACACCGAAAAGCTGCGCCAGCTCCCGCATGGAAGGAAGCCTGTCGCCGGGTTTGTACCTCCCCGACCGGATCTCCCGTTCGAGAAGCTCCGTCACAAGACTGGTCTTCGAGGGCGTGGATGCCATCTTTCAAAATAGATTATGTGTTGCAATTCTGTTATATCTGTTATAATATAGAGCAGAAAAATTCTCCCGTCAAGCCTCCGGAACGATAAAAACGAGAATTTTTCCGCTGATTTTTACGGACTTTTTTCGGGCGGGAAGAAGGAATGGACTTGAAAAATTCTTCTCTCCATAATATATTAAGTCATCCGCAGGGTATCCCTTCGGAGGATGCGGGTGTAGCAAAACGGTCATGCTCCAGCTTCCCAAGCTGGCGACGCCGGTTCGACTCCGGTCACCCGCTCCATTTTTTTTGTTACGTCTTGACTTTTGGCAGGGCCCTCTCAATGCGCATGAAAAAGTATCTGTTCTTCTTCGCCGCCGCGGGACTTCTGCTGGCCGCCGGGTGCGCCTCGGAACGTCTTCCCTCCGAAGACATCGAGGTCCCCGTGGTCTGAGCCGACATCATCAAGGTCCTCAAGGATCCCTCCCTCGGCCCCAATACCAAACAGAAGTACGACGCCGCCCGGGAACTGGTGAAAAAAGTCGACCTCACCTTCACCCGCGAGACCAAGACCCTCAACGAGATATTTCATCACAAGGACGCCCTCATCGACTTCCCGGACCTCCCCGACCGGACCATCACCTTCAACTACCAGTACCGCGACAATTACATCCGCTTCCAGTTCAGGACGTTCCGGAATTTCATCACCCGGGTCGACATCACGGAAAAATGACCCCTCCGGACCGCGATCTCATGCGTGAAGCCCTCCGCGAAGCCGAACTTGCGGCGGCCGAAGGCGAAGTCCCCGTCGGCGCGATCGCCGTCAAAGACGGTGTCGTCTGCGCCCGCGCCCACAATCTGGTGGAAGCCAGACACAGCGTTTCGGCCCACGCCGAATTCGAAGTCCTCCGCCGGCTCGAAGCTCAGCTCGGCGACTGGCGCATGACGGGCTATACCCTCTACGTCACAAAAGAACCCTGCATGATGTGCACGGGCATGCTCATCAACGCCCGGTTTTCGCGCATCGTCTTCGGTCTGGGCGATCCGGCGGGCGGCGGCTGCGGCGGCGCAGTATCGCTCCCCGAAATGCCCGGAATACTCTGGCATCCGGAAGTCACGGGAAACGTTCTGGCCGAAGAGTGTTCCCGAGTCATCAGAGATTTCTTCGCCCGCGTGCGGGCACGGGAGAAAAAATAAGGATACCCACACCATGAATGTCGTCATCATCGGCGGCGGCGTCTCGGGTCAGGCCGCGGCGAAACTCTGCAGAAAACTCAATTACGACTGCCGGATCGTCGAGGACAAGACGGATAAAGTCCTCCCCCCCGCCGACCTCATCGTCACCAGTCCCGGCGTATTTCCCCAGAGATCCGGTCTCTATCAGCAGGCCCTCGCCTCGGGCACCGAATTCATCGGCGAAATGGAGTTCGCCTTCCGCCATTTCAAAAACAGGATCCTCGCCATCACCGGGACCAACGGCAAAACCACCACCACCGAATTGACGACCTTTCTCCTCAACGCCCTGGACACCCCCGCCGTCTCCGCCGGCAATATCGGCATGCCGCTGGCCGAACTCTGCCTCACCCCCATGACCGAGACCGCCGTCGTCGAAGTCAGCAACTTTCAGCTGGAACGCGCCCCCACCTTTTCCCCCTTCGCCGCCGTTCTGCTCAACCTCGCCTCCGACCACGAGGACCGCTACCCCGGCGGCTTCGAGGAATACTGCTCCGTCAAACGCCGCATCTTCGATCACGTCCCCCCCGAAAACCGCATCTGCGGCCTCTCCTTCGACGTCCCCTCACGCCGGGTCACCGCCTCTGACGGAAAACTCTTCATCGACGGTTCACCCGTTCTCGACCTCGCCGAAACCCGTCTTGCCGCCCCGCACAACACCGAAAATCTCGCAGCCGCAGCCGAACTTCTCCTCCGCGTCCTGCCCCCACAAAAACTTACCGACGGCAGATTCGCCGAGGCCGTGAAGTCTTTCCGCCCCGGAGCCCACCGCATCGAGACCGTCGCCGACAAAGACGGCATCCTCTTCGTCAACGACTCCAAAGCCACCAACCCCGCCGCCGTCCTCGCCGCCGCCCGCGCCGTCGACCGCCCCCTCGTCATCCTCCTCGGCGGCCTCGATAAAGGTATGGATTTCTCCCCCCTCGCCGACCTCGCCCCACACATCAGAACCGCCGTTCTCTACGGCCAGAGCGCCCCCAAAATCGCCGCCGTCCTCCAACGAAAAGTCCCCTGCATCCCCTGCGGAAACGACTTCGAAAAAGCTTTCTCCACCGCCGCCTCCGCCGCCCAGCCCGGCGACTGCGTCCTCCTCTCCCCCGCCTGCGCCAGCATGGATATGTTCAAAAATTATCAGGAACGCGGCGACCTCTTCCGTAACCTCGCCCAGGCTTGGACCCCTCTTTCGAAATACACGCATGATGGCCCCGGGAGAGGGAAAAACTTTTTTTGCTGTACAAAAAACGTTTTTCCCTCTCCCGAACCCTCACCCTTTTTCAAAAAAATGGGCTTTTTCGCAGGGAGGGCTTACGCCGCCCTCCCTGCACC
>JAFSYV010000073.1 GCA_017443585.1 Lentisphaeria bacterium
CAAGTTCCTGCTTCAGACCAAGGCCGTGGCCGTCAAGGGCGGCACGCTCACCATCGAAAACGCTTCCGGCAAGTCGGAAATTTCCGCCGACAAGATCCTCGTGGCCGTGGGCCGCCGGGCCAACACCGCCGACATGGGCTTCGAGACCATCGGGCTCTACATGGAGCGGGGTGCGGTCAAGACCGACGACGAGATGAAGACCAACGTGGCCGACGTCTACGCCGCGGGCGATGTGAACGGAAAATCCATGCTGGCTCACACCGCCTACCGGGAAGCCGAAGTGGCCGTCAACGTGATGACCGGCGAAAAGGACCGGATGGAGTACAACGCCATCCCCGCCGTGATCTACACCAATCCCGAAGTTTCCAGCGTGGGCGAGACCGAGGAAACCGCCAAGGCCAAGGGTCTCAAGTTCAAGGTGGTGAAGCTGCCTCTGCAGTTTGCCGGACGCTACATCGCCGAGAACGAGGGCGGCAACGGATTTTTGAAGATGATCTTCGATGAAGACAAGATCCTCATCGGCGCGGCCCTCATCGGCAATCCCAGCTCCGAGATGATCTTCGGCATGGCCATCGCCATCACCCGCAAGCTCAGCTGCCGGGATCTGGCCAAGGTTGTCTTCCCCCATCCCACGGTGAGCGAAATTTTCCGCGAGGCCATCCTCGCCCAGATCTGAGATCAAAAGAGGTCAAAAGGACTTTTTCAACAAACATAAAGGAAAAAAATCATGCCCAAAAGTCAATTCATTGATCCCAAGGAAGTGAGAAAGGCCGGAGAGATTATCCTCGGCAAAATCGAACTGAATCAGTACAAGAAGACCTTCGCCGAAGAGAAGAAAATCTTCTCGAAGGAGGACTTCCTCGGCATCTACCGGGATATGGAATTCATCCGCGAGTTCGAGACCATGCTGTTCCAGGTCCGGACCCAGAAGCACTACAACGGCGTGGATTACCTCTACACCGGCCCCGCGCACCTCTACGTCGGCCAGGAAGCCGAGGCCGTCGGCATGGCCTGGACCCTCAACCATGACGACGTGATCTTCGGCAGCCACCGGAGCCACGGCGAAGTGCTGGCCAAGGGCTTCAACGCCATCCGCAATCTGCCCGAAAAGGAACTCATGGAGATCATGAAGACCTTCCAGGGCGGCGACCTGCTCAAGGTGGTGGAAAAGCAGAACAAGTCCGGCAATGTCCGCGACCTGGCGCTGGATTTCCTGCTCTACGGCTTCATGGCGGAGCTTTTCGGCCGGGCCAACGGCTTCACCCGCGGCCTGGGCAACTCCATGCACGTCTTCTTCCTGCCTTTCGGCATCTATCCCAACAACGCCATCGTCGGCGGTTCCGCGGGGATCTCCGTGGGCGCGGCCCTCTACAAGAAGGTCAACCGCAAGCCCGGTCTCGTGGTCTGCAACGTGGGCGACGGCTCCATGGGCCGCGGCCCTGTGTGGGAAGCGCTTAACTTCGCCTCCATGGACCAGTACTTCCAGCTCTGGGAAAAGGATTTCAAGGGCGGTCTGCCGCTCATCTTCCACTGCATCAACAACGGTTACGGCATGGGCGGCCAGACCCGCGGCGAGACCATGGCCTACGACATCGCCGCCCGCATCGGCGCGGGCGTCCGTCCCGACAATCTCCATGCGGAGAGGGTTGACGGCTACAATCCGCTGGCTGTCATCGACGCTTTCAAGCGCAAACGCCAGATCATCGAAAAGCATCAGGGCCCGGTCCTCCTCGAGACCGTCACCTACCGTTACGTGGGCCACAGCGCCACCGACAGCTCCAGCTACCGGACTCAGGAAGAGATCGAAGCCTGGCGCGCCGTGGACGCCATCCAGGCCTTCCGCGACAAGCTGGTCAAGGGCAAGGTTGCGGCCGACGGCAAGTTCGATGAATTCAACGAGGAGATCAAGGCCCGGATCACCCGGATCATGAAGCTCGCCATCGACGACACCATCTCGCCCCGGATCAATCCCGCCGCGGATCCCGACGCCATGCGGAAATACATGCTTTCCAACGAGCACGTCGAGAAGTTCGACGACCGCAAGCCCGACGTGACCATGAAGCTGGAAGAGAACCCCAACCTCCAGAAGATCAAGGCCAAGAAGCGCTTCGCCTTCGACGAAGAGGGCAAGCCCTACTCCAAGCTGGTCACCTTCAACATCCGCGACGGTCTCTTCGAGGCCATCATCAACAAGTTCTACACCGATCCCACCCTCATCGCCTTCGGCGAGGACAACCGGGATTGGGGCGGCGCCTACGGCGTCTATCGGGGCCTGACCGAAGCGATCCCCTATCACCGCTTCTTCAACGCGCCCATTTCCGAAAGCGCCATCGTGGCCACGGCCTGCGGCTATGCCCTCTGCGGCGGCCGGGCGATCCCCGAGCTCATGTATTGCGACTTCCTGGGCTGTGCCGGCGACGAAGTCTTCAACCAGCTCTCCAAGTGGCAGGCCATGTCCGCGGGCGTCCTCAAGATGCCGGTGGTGCTCCGGGTCTCCGTGGGAGCCAAGTACGGCGCCCAGCATGCGCAGGACTGGACCAGCCTCTGCACCCATATCCCCGGCCTGAAGGTCTGCTTCCCCGCCACGCCCTACGACGCCAAGGGACTGATGAACGCCGCTTTGAGCGGCACCGACCCGGTGATCTTCTTCGAGAGCCAGAAGCTCTACGACACGGGCGAGCAGTTCCACAAGGGCGGTGTGCCCGAGGGCTACTATGAGATCCCCCTGGGCGAGCCCGACGTCAAGCGCACGGGTTCCGATCTGACCATCCTCTCCATCGGCGCGACCCTCTATCCCGCCATGACGGCGGCGAAGGAGCTCTCGGAAAAGTACGGCATCGAGTGCGAAGTCATCGACGCCCGGACTCTGGTGCCCTTCAACTACGAGCCCGTGGTGGAATCGATCAAGAAGACCGGCAAGGTGCTGCTGATCTCCGACGCCTGCGAGCGCAGCAGCTTCCTGAACGATCTTTCCTCCAACATCACCCGGCTGGCCTTCGATTACCTGGATGCGCCGCCGGTGGTGGTGGGTGCTCCCAACAGCATCTCCCCCTGCCCGGAACTGGAAAAGTTCTACTATCCGCAGGCCTCCTGGATCCTCGATGCGGTGCATCAGGCCATCCAGGTGCTCCCGGGCTACACCCCGGCGATGAACTTCACCCGGATGGAAAAGATCCGTCTGGCCAAGCAGGGCATCTGACCGGTGGAAGTACTGGGAAACAGGTGAATACGGCCGGAGAGAACATGTTTCTCTCCGGCTTTTGTGCCTGAAAAGAGAAGTGAAAAAACATTAAGAAAAGGGATTAAAGATGAAAACCACAGCTGTCCGCCTTTACGGTAAAGAAGACCTGAGACTCGAGACCTTCGAACTTCCCGCCATCAAAGAAGACGAGATCCTCGCCCGGATCGTTTCCGACAGCATCTGCATGTCCAGTTTCAAGGCCGCCGAGCAGGGCGCCGCCCACAAGCGCGTTCCCGACGACGTGGCCAGGAACCCCATCATCATCGGTCACGAGTTCTGCGGCGAACTGGTGGAAGTGGGCGCCAAGTGGCAGGGCCAGTTCAAGGTGGGCGACAAGTTCGCCATCCAGCCCGCCATCAACTACAAGGGCTCCCTGGCCGCCCCCGGCTACTCCTACAAGTACATCGGCGGCGACGCCACCTACGTGGTGATCCCGCAGGAGGTCATGGCCACGGGCAATCTGCTGCCCTACGCCGGCGACGCCTTCTTCTACGGCTCCGTTTCCGAACCCATGTCCTGCATCGTGGGCGCTTTCCACGCCAATTACCACACCACCAGCGGCAGCTACCAGCACCGCATGGGCATCGTCGAAGGCGGCAAGCTGGCCATCCTCGCGGGCGTGGGACCCATGGGACTGGGCGCCATCGACTACGCCATCCACGGCCCCCGCCGGCCGGGACTGCTGGTGGTCACCGACATCGACGACGCCCGGCTGGCCCGGGCCAAGACGCTTTTCACCGCCAGGGACGCGGCGAAGTTCGGCGTCAAGCTGGTCTTCCTCAACACGGGGAAGGGCGACGCCGTGGCCAAGCTCCGGGACCTCACCGACGGCACCGGATATGACGACGTCTTCTGCATGGCCCCCGTCCGCCCCGTGGTGGAGCAGGCCGACCAGATCCTGGGCCGGGACGGCTGTCTGAACTTCTTCGCCGGTCCCATCGACCCCAAGTTCAGCGCCATGTTCAACTTCTACAACGTCCACTACGGCTCCACCCACATCGTGGGGACCTCCGGCGGCAACACCGAGGACATGAAGGAAGCCTTGAAGCTGATGGAACAGGGCAAGATCAATCCCGCCGCCATGATCACCCACGTGGGCGGTCTGGACGCCGTGATCGAAACCACGCTGAACCTGCCCAAGATCCCCGGCGGCAAGAAGCTGATCTACACCGGGATCGAGATGGAACTCACCGCCATCGCCGATTTCCCGGCCAAGGCGGCGAAGTCTCCTCTCTTCGCCAAGCTGGCCGAGATCACCGCCGCCCACAAGGGGCTCTGGTGCGCCGAGGCCGAAAAGGCCCTGCTGGCCTATTTCGACGCGAAGAAAAAGCGCGGCACTTCCGCCGGGAAAACGCAGAAAAAGCCCGCGGCGAAAGCGAAGAAGCGTTCGAGCGTGAAGTGACGCGGAGCGCCGGGAGGACAAGATGTCTCTTGAGATCATTGCGGAACTTTCCCGCTTCTACGGCGCGGACGAGCGTTTCGTGCTGGCGGGCGGCGGCAACACGTCCTTCAAGGATGAAAAATTCCTCTACGTGAAGCCCAGCGGCGTGGCCCTCGCCGACATCGAGCCCGCGCAGTTCGTCAAGCTGGACCGGGCTCTCGTGAAGCAGTGCTATGCCCTCACCGCCATCGCCGACGCGGACGAGCGGGAACGGCGCATCGGTGCGCTTCTTACCTACGCGGCGCTGAGCCCCGCCGGGGCCCGGCCCTCGGTGGAGTCGCCGCTCCACGACCTGCTGCCTTACAAGTTCGTGGTCCACACCCATCCCCTGCTGGTCAACGCCATGACCTGCGGCGTCGACGGCAAGGCCGTTGCGGCGGAGCTCTTCCCCGAAGCGCTGTGGATGGACTACTGCGACCCCGGCGTGACCCTGGCCGCAACCTTCAAGAAGGCCGTCGAGCAGTGCGCGAAAGCGCCGAAAGTGGTCTTTCTGGCCAATCACGGGGTCTTCGTCGCCGCCGACACGGCGGAGGAGATCAAGTCCCTCTATGACGGGATCATGGCCAAGCTGACCGCTTTCGTGGAAAAACGGGGCATCGCCCTCGAAAGTGCGGAAACGCCCCTCGATGAGGAAACGGTCTTCGCTCAGGCCCCCGTGCTCCGGGGACTGCTGGGCACTCCCGCCACGGTGACGGCGGCGGGCCCCCGGACCCTGCCCGAGGGGGCGCTCACTCCCGATCACATCGTCTATGCGGGTTCCGACGCCCTCGTTTCCGATGCTCCGGACAAAGAAGCCGTGGAGCAGTTCAAGACCGCCCGCGGCGGCGCCGCCCCCAAGGTGGTGCTGATCCCCGGCAAGGCCCTCTTCGGGGCCGGGCCCGACAAGCGCAGCGCCGACCGGGCACTGAAGCTGGCCGTCAACGGATCTGAGATCTGCCGTCTGGCCGCCGCCTTCGGCGGTGTCCGTTACCTGACCGATGCGCAGCGCTCCTTCATCGAACACTGGGAAGCCGAAAGCTACCGGGCCAACGCGGGGGCCAAAGCCCTGCCGCTCCGGGGCAAGGTGGCCGTGGTCACGGGGGGCGCTCAGGGCTTCGGACTGGGCATCGCCCAGTATCTGGCCAAACAGGGGGCCGACGTGGTCATCGCCGACATGAACGTGGAAGGGGCGAAGAAGGCCGCCGCGACGCTGGGGCCCAACTGCTCCGGCATGGCGGTGAACGTTTCCGACGAGCCCTCCGTGGCCGCACTGACCGCCGAGATCGTCAAAGCCTACGGCGGCACGGACATTCTGGTGGCCAACGCGGGCGTCGTCCGGGCGGGCTCGGTCAAGAGCTTCGAATTCAAGGACTGGAAGTTCGTCACCGATGTGAACTACATCGGCTATTTCCTCTGCTGCAAGCACTTTGCCGCCCTCATGTCCCGGCAGAACGCCGTTTCGGGACTTTGGACCGACATCGTGCAGGTGAACTCCAAGAGCGGTCTGGTGGGCTCCAAAAACAACGGGGCCTACGCCGGGAGCAAGTTCGGCTCCATCGGCCTCACCCAGAGTTTCGCCCTCGAGCTGGTGGCGGACCATGTGAAGGTCAACTCCATCTGTCCGGGGAACTTCTTCGACGGCCCTTTGTGGAGCGACCCGGTGAAGGGACTTTTCGTCCAGTATCTGAACTCGGGCAAGGTCCCCGGCGCGAAGACCACCGCGGACGTGAAGAAACACTACGAAAGTCTGATCCCCATGCACCGGGGCTGCACCCCGGACGACGTGGCGAAAGCCATCTGCTATGTGGTTCAGCAGCAGTACGAGACCGGGCAGGCGGTCCCGGTGACGGGCGGTCAGGTGATGCTTTCCTGACCTGTTTGATGACGCGATTCAACGATTGAGGTGACAAAATGGCTCTTTGGGGAGGCCGGTTCAGCGGCAAGACCCGCGATGAAGTGGCCCGGTTCACGGAGTCCATCTCCTTCGACCGGAGACTTTACAAGTACGACATTGCCGGGAGCATCGCCCATGTGACCA
>JAFSYV010000074.1 GCA_017443585.1 Lentisphaeria bacterium
GACAACTTCAAGGGCTGGTACCGGGTCCCCGGATCCGGAGTCACCGCCGCCGACGGCGTCATCACCGTCACGGCCAACCCCGCCCCCAAGGTCAACGCCTTCCAGAAGGCCCAGTGCGCGCTCAAACTCAAGCCCGAGGAGATCCGGGGCAAAAAGTTCGAGATCAGCTTCAAGTACCGTACGGAGAAACTGGACGGCTCGGTGCAGGTGACCGTGCGCGAAGCCTTCGGCAGCCGGGGCAATTACCACGGTGTGATCCTGAAAAGATGGGATGTTTCCAAGGACTGGAAGGAAGCGAGACATACCTTCACCGTCCGCAAGGATGCGTCGGAACTCGCGGTCTACGTCGCCGGACGCTACATGAAGGCCGGCGAAAAGGTGGAAATCAAAGATCTCAAGGTCGTCGCGAAATAAACCTTTCCGGCAATCCGGACATCAGACGGAAGCGGCACTCCCGTTCCCGAAAGAAGCAGTGCCGCCGGGCCGCCTCGCTGGGAGGGCATGTTCGAGTCTTCGATCCGGTCACCCCCGGGAAGGGAAAAGTTTTTCGGAAATTCCCCGGAAAAGGGCTTGCATTTTTCTTTTCCGGGGTGTATCTTATTTCATAGGTTAAACGATTAAGCAAGTTGACAGGTTCGGTTATGGCGGTGCGGTTGAAAGATGTGGCCGATGCGGCGGGAGTTTCCGTCGCATTGGTTTCAAATTATGTCAACGGCAAATCCACGGCCCGCATGAGCGACGAGACGCGGGACCGCATCGACCTCGCCCTGCGGGAACTGAACTACCGGCCAAACTTGGTGGCCCGCTTTCTGCGCACAGGGCAAAGCAGGAGCATCGGTCTGATCACTGCGGGCCTTGCCCACGAAACCCATCAGAACCTGATGCTTCTCATTCACGAAGCTCTTATCCGGCGCAACTGGAACATGCTCGCCTACTATACCAAGAACGAGGTGGGACTGCTGCGTCTGGGCTGGCAGGAGATGGTGCGTTCCTGCTGCGCGGGCGTCATCACCGACGGCCAATCCTGGCAGTTCGAAGCGGTCCCGCTCCCGCGGGTCATCATAACGAACCGGGAATGTTCGGCACGGTGTCCCCGGATCGTCTCCGACCACCGGACCGGAATGGAAGCGGCCCTTAATCATCTCTTCGCCCTCGGCCACCGCAATATTCTTTTCATCGGGGATCCTGTCAGCGCTGCAAGGCGGGACGCCCCCCGGCTTCAGCCCTTTCTGGAACGTTTCCCCGCCGATTGCGTGGAGCAGGTCTCCCACCCTGGAGCCATCCCTCCGGAGGAGGCCGGGGCGCTGCTGGCCCGGCATCCTGATGCCACGGCGGCTTTGTGTTTCAACGACATGATCGCGCTGGCTTTCAGAGAGGCGCTGATGCACCTGGGGCTCAGGGTGCCGGAGGATTTTTCCCTTGTCGGCTTCGACAATATCCGGGCCGCCGAACTTATCGGGCTTTCCACGGTGGATATGGACAATCCCGTTCGGGCGGAATCCGCCGTCAATGCCGTTTTGAATATCATCGAAAAGCGTTCCGATCCCGTAAGGGAGACGGTGCCCGCACGCTTTGTCGAAAGAAGTTCCTGTTCGGCCCCCGGAAAGGCCGGATGGGGGAAGAAAAAAAGGTGAGCAGGTCTTTCGTTCCGGGGTGGGGCAAATTTCTCCGCGAACGATGAAACGATATTCACAAGAATCGGGCCGGGATTTTGGGTCCCGGCCGTGTATCAAGGAGTCAAAAATGAAAAAAACGTTCCTCTTCGTCCTGCTGTTCTGCGGCATTCTGACGGGAGTTCACGCCTTTCAGGTGGATCCCGCGAAAGCGCAGATCGTCGTGCCTGCCGATGCGGAAGGC
>JAFSYV010000075.1 GCA_017443585.1 Lentisphaeria bacterium
CTTTTCGTGGATGGCGGGCCCCTTCGTGAGTGCAAGTTCGGTCGACGGTCTGCTGGTCGAGAACAACGTGATCCAGGGCGGGGATTATCCCATATCGGCCTCGGGGAAAAATATCCGGGTCCTCCGGAACACCGTCGTCGACGCGACCATGCGTTCCACCAACTTCTGGGGGGTCTCGAACGTGGTGGTCGAAGGCAACATCTTCTACCGGCCCTGCATCCACGACAAGGTCAACACGGCACTGCTTTTCACCGATGTCCGGGGACCGGTCCGCTCGGACAACAACGTGTACTGGTCGCCCGTTTCCAAGCACCCCGTGGGGGGAACGATCCGGGACCCGGCGGCCAAAGTGCTCAAACAAAGCAAGACCCTCGAAGAGTGGCGTCAGCTCAGCGGCATGGATCTCCACAGCATCGCCGCCGACCCGCTCTTCGTGGATTATGAGAAAGGGGATCTCCGGCTGAAGGAAGGTTCCCCGGCAAAAGGCAAAGGAGCTTCGTTCTGAACATCATGGAATTCATCAGCGAAAATCATCAAAAGGCGTGGCAGAGCGCGCTGGATCTGCTGAAACCCACCAAGGCTCAGCTGGAACACGGACTCGAACTTCACCGCGACCTTTTCTGCATGGACCACTTCGGTTTTCTGCCTTCCTCGTGCTGGAATCACAACATCGTCGCCAAGTGGGAGGAACTCAAGGCCCGGAACATCGGCCAGCGGGCGTTGAGCAAGCGCATCGAATTCATGCAGTACGACGAGTGCTGTTCCGACCCCGAATGCGCCGCCCGGTTCCGGCAGGCCCTGCGCAGCGCCGGGATCAAATGCACCATCCAGACCGTGGCCGAGGGGAAATCCCGTGAAGAGGATATCCGCCGCATGGCCTGCAACATCCAGCTGCTCCGCACGTTCCGCGACACCATCGCCCAGGCGGGGAACTGCGAGGACATTTCCGCCATCAACGCCGAAGGGAAGATCGCCGTCATCTGGAGCATCAACGGGCCCCCCATCGTCGGCGAACTCCAGGACCCCGTTCAGGAGCTTTCGTGGATCGATGACTGGCGGCGCATCGGCGTCCGGCTCATGCACCTTTCGTACAACCGGCGGAACTTCATCGCCGACGGCTGCGCCGAACCTGCCGACAGCGGGATCAGCGAGCTGGGCAGGGAACTGATCGCCCGGCTCAACCGCGCGGGCATCATCGTGGACGTGCCCCACACGGGGCGGCAGAGCTCCATCGATGCGGCGAAGATCTCCGAAAAGCCCATCATGGCCTCCCACACGGCCGCACGGGCCCTCTACGACTTCATCCGCTGCAAGGATGACGAAACGCTGAAGGCCATCGCCGACGGCGGCGGCATGGTGGGCGTTTACGCCTACTCCGGCATGCTGGGCGGCACCGGCGACCTGAACGCCATGCTGGACCACATCGAATACATCGCCAAGCTGGTAGGCGTGGATCATGTGGGCATCGGCACCGATCTGCAGTACAACCACAAGTGGCCCCAGGAGGTCTACGACATGAAGCCCTATCCCAACGCCGAATACTCCGGGCGCTGGTGGGGCAACTGGGCGAAGTACGCCCATCCGGCGGTGAAGCCGGGCGAGGAGAGCACCGGGAGTCTCGCGTGGATCAACTGGCCCCTCTACACCGTGGGGCTGGTGGTCCGCGGATTTTCCGACGACGAGATCGCCAAAATTCTCGGTCAGAACTTCCTCCGGGTCCTCAAAGCCAATCAGATCGACTGAAGAAGGGGGATGTTCGGATCATGAAAAAAGGAGATATGGCCCCGGACTTCACCCTCGCGGACAAGGAGGGGAAAAGCGTGACCCTTTCCGGATTCCGGGGGCGCAAGGTGGTGCTCTACTTCTACCCGAAAGACAACACCCCCGGCTGCACCCGGCAGGCCTGCGCCTTCGCAGGGTTCTTCGCCGAGTTCCGGAAAAAGGACGTGGTCGTCATCGGCATCAGCCGCGATTCGGTGGAGTCCCACCGGAAGTTCGCCGAGAAGTACGATTTGCCCTTTATCCTGCTCTCGGACCCGGAATTGCAGGCCATTCAGGCCTACGGGGTCTGGCAGGAAAAGAAACTCTACGGCAAGAGCTCCATGGGGGTCGTCCGGACCACCTTCATCATCGATGAAGCAGGCATGATCGCCGAGGTGATGCCGAAAGTCAAACCCGACACCAACGCCGCCGATGTGCTGGCGCTGCTCAAGTAAACGGCATAATTTCCCTGAAAGGAGTACATATGGTGAAAAGAGAGAAAAAACAAATCCGGGTCTTCACGTTGATCGAACTTCTGGTGGTCATCGCCATCATCGCCATTTTGGCGGCCATGCTGCTGCCCGCTTTGCAGCAGGCCCGGGAACGGGGGCAGGCGTCCAAATGCGTCAACCACCTCAAGAACATGGGGCTTGCTTCCGCCCAGTACGTCAACGACAACAACGAGTACATTCCCTTCGGCAACAACGTGAACAGCACGAGCTACAACGGACTGGTCAGCGAAGCCCTCTGGGCGTGGTACTGCCGCATCGGGCCCTACATGGGGTACCGGGCGAGGGACTTCTGGCGGCTGTGGGATCAGGAAAAGTTCGTCACCTGTCCGAGCAAGTCGAAACCTAAATTCAACACCTACAGCATCAATATGTACGTCGGCAAGAGGGCTCCCCAGACGGGGATACTGCAGAACGCCAAGATGGCCCACATTCCCTTTCCGGGAAGCTCCTATTTTCTCCACGATGCGGAAACCCAGTATTACCAGTGCATCAATCCTCAGACCGACTGCTTCACCCGTCGTCACAGCGACGGCGGCAACTACGAGTGTTTCGACGGTCACGTCCTGTGGAAGAAGCACGCCCATGCCAACGCGCTGGGCATGCGCTTCTCGAACACTCCCTTCGACGTGTTCAACAAAAAGATGCTTTTCAAGTAGGAAAAACACGTGCCGGAACGTTTTCTTTTTGCCGCCTTCTGCGGGCTTCTTCCGCTTCTCTGCTCCGGAGCTGACTGGCAAAAGGCCGTCACTTTGCACTGGGATTTCGAAGGTCCTCCGCCTCCCGGCGTCAAACTGACGGGTCCCCGCCGCGAGTGCAAGGGCATTTCGGGGCAGGGACTTACCCTGAACCGGGCGGCGTGGAACTCCATCTACCACTTTGCCGGGGAGCCCGGTCCTGCCGGAGCCGTGGCCGTCTGCCCCCGTCTTTCCGTCGTCCGGGGCAACGGCGTCTCCTTTTCCGCCCGCGGCAAAGGGCGGATGGAGCTGACCGTCCGCAGCGGCGCAAAAACGGAAAACCGGAGCGTCGCGGTGGATTCGGGGGAGTGGAAACGGTACGATGAGCTTTTCACCGTTCCCGAGGAGCTGGCCACCGTCACTTTCAAGCCGGAAGGGATCGAGTGGAAGGAGCCGCAGGTTTCCGGCGGCTGGTCCTTCCCCGCAACCTACGCGCCCGTGCGGAAACTCGTCCCCGGAACTTTCCTTGAGATCGACCCGGCCAGGGGGTACGTGGATCTGGACCGCGGCGCCTTTTCCCTGTGGATCAAAACGCCTTACCTCAACCCGAAGGCCGTCATGGACCACATCGGCATCTTCGGGCTCGACCACGCGGAAAAGCCCGTCAAGCGCCACCCCGACCAGCAGATCGGCTGCGTGACCGCGTGGAACGGCGGGCGGCTTGCGGCCTACCGCATGGCGGCGGAAGGGAAGGGGAGTAACAGTCTTGCCGTTCCCCTTTCCGAGCTGAATTTTTCCGGCGATTCGTGGCACCATCTGGTGCTGAACTGGGAGCGTTCCGGGGGAAATCTCACCCTCGAACTCTACATCGACGGCAAGGCCGCGCTGCGGAGCACGAAGCCCTACGGCGCCGACAAGAAACTGTGGCGCATTACCGTCGGGTACAGCGACTACGCCCATCTGAACGGCGACGCCGATGAGCTGGTCTTTTTCAACCGCCCCCTCACCGCCGATGAGGCAGGTCAGCTGTTCCGGGCCAAAGGAAACTGGAAATGAAGCTTTTTCTCTCAGTCGTTTTTCTGTGCGGCATTGTTTCCCTTTTGTCCGCCGCTCCGCTCGAGATCGTCACCGGGAACAGATCCGACTACGTGATCTGCGTCGCGAAGGACGCGCTCCCCGGCGTCAAGGCGGCGGCGCAGGAGCTTCAGGGGCTCATTTTCCAGGCCACGGGGGCGAAACTGCCCATCGTCGATACGCCCCGCAGGGGTCATTCCATAATCCTGCGCACCGATAAGACGTTGCCGCCGGAAGGTTTCCGGCTCCGTACGGAAAACGGCGACCTTCACATCACGGGCCACGACGGCCCCGGCGATCCCCGGAAGTTCGCCCATGTGGACAAGACCCTCGCCGGGACTTGGTTCGGGGTCAACCGCTTTGCCGAAAAGTTTCTCGACTTCCGCCACTTCTTCCCCGGAAAGCTGGGCATCTACCTGCCCAAAAGGAAGGACCTGACCGTTCCGGAGCTGGACGAAAGCTCCGCCCCGGTCATGGTCCACCGGATCTTCACCATCTGGTACCACCTTAAGGACAAGAAATACCGCGCCGAAATGGACCTCTGGAAACGGCGGAACAATCTGGGCCAGAGCATCGGCTGGTACAACAATCACATGTGGCGCTACATCCTGCCGCCGGAAAAATACCTGGCCGCCCACCCCGACTGGTTCGCCATGATCGACGGCCGCCGGAGCAAGGAGTCCTACGGCGCGGACGAAGGGCTCAAGATCTGCACCTCGAACATGGAAGCGCTCCGGGAGTTCGCCCGCGTCACGGTGGAAAAGGCCCGGAAGGACGGGAGTCCCGTGGTTTCCGTCACCCCCAACGACGGGATCCGCTTCTGCGAGTGCCCCGAGTGCACGAAGGATGATTTTCGCGCTCCCGATGGCTCGGTCGTCATGTCCGAACGGATGTTCCGTTACGCCAATACCCTTGCCGACATGATCCACCGGCAGCTGCCCGAAGTGAAGATCGCCATGCTGGCCTACAGCTTCTACCGGACCCCGCCCGAAAAGATCACGAAATTCCACCCGGCCCTGCGGATCATGTACGTCTATAACGGCGCCGACACCGCCTATCACGACCCGGCCTGCCGGGCTCGCATGAGAGGGGAAATGAAACGCTGGCGGGAGCTGGTCCCTTCGCTCTACTTCTACAACGACGCGGGGAAACCCCTCGAGCTGCCCCTGACCAATCCGGAAAACATCGGGAAGCTTTTCGCCGACCTCGCCGAAGCGGGCGTCACGGGATACGCCCTCGAACACTTCGCAAGTTTCTGGTCCTCGCCCCTGAACCACTACCTTTTCGCCCGGATGCTCTGGGACCCCGGCGCGGATTTCGAGGCTCTTTACACCGACGCGCTTCAGAAGTGCTACGGTCCTGCCGCCGCCGAGGCCGTCCGCGCTTACAATGCGGACGTTTCCGCCGGACGCAAACGGTATGTGGCGTTTGCCAAAGGCAAAACCATCGACTACCGCCGCCGCCTGCATGCGGCCCTCAATATCATGTGGAACGGCCTGTACGAAAAGCACTATACGCGCCTCGCCGCCAAGGCGCCCCTGACTTCCGACCCGGGGCAGAAGGCCCGGCTGCAGATGGTACTCGACAATTTGCGTTACGTCAAGATGACCTTGGACCTTCACGATCTCACGAAGAAGGTGCTGGGGAAAACTGCGCCTTCCGCCGCCGAAGCGGCGCAAGTCATCCGCCTCGCCGAGGAGCGGAAAAAATTCCTGCGGGAGATCAGCCGCCGCCACCCGGACGTGGCCTGCGACCGGCTCGAGCGGCAGGAAAAGTGGTATATGCTGCCCTTCGATCCGGCTTATTTGAGGACCCAGCTGCTCCACAAGAAGCGTCCCTACGTGGTGCTGACCGCTCCGGGGGAATATCCTGCGCGCGTGATGATCGGCAAGGCGATGGCGACTGGCGCCCCGGTCAAGGTGAAGGGGCTGTGCATCTTCCTTCCTGATGAAAAGGGGCTGACGTTCCGCTGCCGCATGGAGGAACCTCTCATGGACAAACTGGACGATGCGCTGACTTCTCCGGATTCCGCGGTCTGGAACGAAAACTGCGTGGACATCTTCTTCGACCCCGGCTGTACGGGGAAGGGATTGATCCACCTCATCGCCAACAGCCGCGGGACCTTGTTCGCCTCCAAGGCGGGGGTGAAGAAGTGGGAGCACGGAATCGAAGTCAAGGCGACGAAGGAAAAGGCCGCCTGGCAGCTGGAGTTCTTCATCCCGTGGCGCGACCTCGGCGGCCGTCCCGGGAGGGGGACGATCTGGGGATTCAACGTCGGGAGGGTCCGTCACACGGTGACGCCCAACGAATACAGCTGCTGGACCCCCACTTTCAGCGGCTTCTGCGCCCCGGAATTTTTCGGCCGGCTGATTTTCTGAGGAAAAACGCCTAAAAAGTCGAAAAATTTGCCGAAATCGGCTTGAAAAAGAGTTCGGCCGGGTGTATATTATGGCACTGTTTCAAGAAGGGCGTATAGCTCAGTTGGTTAGAGCGCCACGTTGACATCGTGGAGGTCGTAGATTCGAGTTCTACTACGCCCACCATCCTTCGCTCGCCGCGGGTGAGTTGCGGATGGCAAGCAAGTCTTCGAAAATCCGGCAGAAGATCCTGCCGGATTTTTTTATGGCCAGACGAACTCAGGACCCGTTCCGTATCTGCCGCGTTTGCAAAATGGCGGTCGGCGTGTTATATCAGCCTTCGGACGACATGATCGCGGTTCCTGACACGAGGACGGAAACGGAATGGATACGGGCAAACTTCTGATCGCGCTGATTTTGATTTCGGTATGTGGATGCTCTTCGCTGCGGCTCGATTCTCCCGAGCGGCTTTTCGGCGCTTTTGCGGCAAAAAATGGCCTCTTCGACGGTTTGTGACACATATTCATATTGCTTTTGTGCTCGAAATTTCAGGGAGCTGGTAGATTTTCAGAACGAAATACTCACGGTCCCGGAAGCCGTAGGCCTGCTTTATCAGCCATCGGATCTTGTTGTTGAA
>JAFSYV010000003.1 GCA_017443585.1 Lentisphaeria bacterium
CGGGAGTCTTCAAAACACAAAAGGAGACAGAAAATGAAAATGTTCCGTATGCTCTTCGCCGCCGCGGCGGCGGGCGCCGTCACGCTCTCGGCCGCCGATCTCTCGAAGGTCCTCGACCCCAAGCGCTGGAGTCCCTACGAATGCACCGTCGCCGCAGCCGAGGGCGGCGGCCTGACCGTCCACATGCCCGTCGATCACAAGGCAGGCCAGAAGGATTATCCCATCGGCTGGCCCCGGACCTACTTCCAGAGGCTCCGACCCGAGGAAAAGGACTGGAGCAAGGCCAAGGCAGTCTCCTTCAAGTTCAGGCTCGAATTCACGGGAACCACGCAGAAGTTTCCCGTGACCTTCCACGTCCGCACCCTGGCTCCCGGAGCCAAGACGGCCGAGGGGATCGCCGTCCTCGTGCCCGGCGTCGTGAACAACAAGGAGGTCGCGGTCGAGATCCCTCTGGAGAAACTCAAGAATCCGGAAAACATCGCCTTTTTCGGGTTCAGCATTTCGGAATCCCAGTACAAGCACGGGGAAAACCTCAAATTCACCGTCCGGGACATGAAGCTCATCGAGAAGTGACCCGAAACCGCTCCCGGAGGGATCCCGGCGGCATTTGTCCCGAAAAATTCCCCTGAGAGCTTGAAAAAACGCCTGCGGCGTGGTATCTTAAAGCCCGAGAGCCTGCCGCGGGCGCTTTTTGCGATTTCAAGGAGTTTTCGCCATGAAAAAAAGTCTTTTTGCCGTGCTGGTCCTTCTGGGAGCGGCCCTTCTTTCGGGGGCCCACTTCGACCGGGGAGAACGGCGGATCCGCATTTCCGGAGCCGTACGTCCCGTGACCGGGGCCGAGATCGTCGTGCCCGAAAGCAATCCCGTCCGGCGCTTCGCCGCCGAGGAATTGCAGAGTTTTCTCAAACGCGCCGCGAATCTGGAGCTGCCCGTGGTCGCCAAGCCCACTCCGGGCGTCCTGTCGCTGGTCCTCGGGGACAGCGCTCTTGCCCGGAAGGCGGGGCTCGACTCGAAGAAACTTGCTTCCGAAGGCTTCGTCATCAGGCGTCAGGGAAATCTGATCTTCATTCTCGGCGCGGACGATCCCGCCTGCGACCCCAAGGTCAACCGCTGGCACATGCGCTTCAAGCGGGGGACCCTTACCGCCGTCTACGATTTCCTGGAGCGGTTCGCCGGAGTCCGCTTCTACTTCCCCGGCGAAAACGGCACCGTCGTTCCCGAGCGCAAGGCCCTGCTGCTGCCTGAAACCATCGACATTCTGGACCGTCCCGACCTCCTCACCCGTGAGCCTTACAGCGGCAACAATGCCGTCTGGTACGAGAAGCCTTCGACCTATTTCGGCAAACTCACCGGCGAGAACCTGAAGTTCCTGCGGGGCCGTTTTTCGGAATTCGCCATTCCCTTCGGCCACGGGCTGGCCAACTGCCTGCTCATCGAACGCTTCGGCAAGAGCCGCCCCGAGTACTTCGCCCTGATGCCCAACGGCAAGCGCTACTGCACCCCCGATCTGGTCCACCCCGGCCACCTCTGCTTCTCAAGCGGCGTGACCGAGGAGATCTATCAGGACATGAAAGCCTTCCTCACGGGCAAGCCGGCGGCCTCCCGCGGCCGCAAGTGGTGGAACGTCAATTTCGGCAGCCGCACCTTCGTTTCGGCCATGCCCCAGGACTGGCTCTACTGGTGCTGCTGCGACAAGTGCGCGAAGATCGCCCCCGGAGCGCGGGTCTATCAGGACGATCCCAGGGCCGCGCAGGCCATCAGCAACTTTATGTGGCAGTGGACCGCGAACCTGGCCCGCCGCCTCACTGCCGAAGGGATCGAGGGGACCGTCACCCAGATGGCCTACGGCGCTTTGAACCGCCTCCCCGACTGCGACCTGCCGGAGAACGTGGCCATCCAGCTGGCGGTCAAGGGCATGGGCGTCCCCCGGTACTGGAAGGACGACGAGGAGCTCATCAAAAAGTGGTGCGCCAAGACGAAAGGCGAGATCTCCATCTGGACCTATCCCGGCAAGCATATGAGCAAGGCCGAAATGAAGGGGATCCCCGCCATGATGCACCGTCAGACCGGGCTCTACCTCAAGAAGATGCGCAAATACATCTACGGGTCGTTCCTCGAAAGCGAGACCGATTACGAGATCTTCAACTACCTCAACTACTACACCTACTCCAAGATCAGCTGGGATCTGGACACCGATCTGGACAAGCTCCTCGAAGAACACTATTCCGTCATGTTCGGCCCCGGAGCCGCCGAGATGAAGCGCTTTTTCGACGCCCTCGAAGAGATCTGGTGCGGGAAGATCATCGGCCGGATCGAAGACACCCCCCTGGGCCCCGCGGCCAAACTGCCCAATGATTTCGAAGTGTGGCAGAAGATCCTCTCCCCCGCCGTGCTCAAGGGCTTCGAGGCCCTCTTCGATCAGGCGGAAAAGAAGGCCGCGAAAGCCCCCGGATGCCTGAAGCGGATCCGTTTCATGCGCAAAGAGATGCTGGGGCCCATCCTGAAGGCCGCCGCGAAGTTCGCCGCCGACCGCGAAGCGATGTCCGAATGGCGTTTCCGGCTGCCCGGCAAGGTCGGGCTCCGGCCCTACAAGGGGGAGGTGTGCGAGGTCGTCACCATGGTGTGCGCCGAAGAGCGTCCGGAGCATTTCGTCTTCACCTTCGACTGCGAGGAGCCCTTGATGAACAAGATCAGGAGCTCCGCCAAAAAGAAGGACGACAGAAGCATCTTCGAGGACTCCTGCGTGGAACTGCTGCTGAATCCCTCCGGCGACCGGAAGAATTATTATCACTTCATCGTCAATGCGGACGGCTCCTTTTCCGACGCCGTGTGGCGCAAGGGCTCGGGCAAGGGCGGCGACTACGCCTGGGAGTCCGGGTGCAAGGTGACCGCGGTCAAGGGCCCCGCCGGGTTCAAGATCACGCTGCTTGTTCCCAAGAAGGCGCTGGGGCAGTACGCCAGAGGCGGCTTCCCGGTGAACTTCGCCCGCCACCGGGCCCTCGACGGCATGGCCGTCAAGGAGATCTACTACCAGTGGAGCCCCGTTCCGGGCCGTTCCTTCCACGCCATCGAGCGCTGGGGCGTCATGAAGCTCGATTCCGGGGGGATCCCCCGCAACTTCCTCAAGGACGGAGATTTCCAAATCGAGAAGCCCCGCCTCCCCTACTCCATCGGCGCCTGGGGCCTGTGGGGCAGCGAAGGCTACAAGGTGAAACGCTTCGAACTCGACGACAAGGTGTTCCTCACCGGGACCGCCTCGATCCACCTGATGAATCCCGCCGGACAGCGGGTTTCCGCCGGACAGCGCTTCACGGGCCTCGAAGCCGGGAAGAAGTACCGCCTGAGCTACTTTCTCCGGACCAAGGACCTGAAAGGCAAGAACGGCGCGGGGGCCTACCTTTCCATCGGCTCCAAGCATATGGCCTTCCCCAATATCAGGGTGACCGGGACCACCAACTGGCACCGGCGCACCTTCGATTTCACCGCCGGAAAAGATGTGAAGCCCGACACGAAGTGCATCATCGGGCTCTGGATCTGGAACGCCGCCGGCGAAGCCTGGTACGACAACGTTTCCATCTGCGAAGTGAAATGAATCCCGCCTGAAGCCCCAAAAGGAGAAAATACCATGAAAAGACGCTTCACCCTCATCGAACTGCTGGTGGTCATCGCCATCATCGCCATCCTCGCCGCCATGCTGCTGCCCGCCTTGCAGCAGGCCCGGGAACGGGCCAAGGCCACCAGCTGCCTCAACAACTTCAAGGAGCTGGGACTGGCCGTTTCCCAGTACGTGGCGGACAACCGCGACTGGTTCTTCAACTACTGGAACGGGGGGCCGAAGTCCTCTTACGCCACTTCCAACGGCTGCTGGCATCAGGGGGCGGCGCTGAAGTACGGACGCATCGGCTTGCTGGCCCAGTATCTGGGCAGCGACAAGTGCGAATTCATCGGCGGCCTCTACAACAGCAGCGGCAAGATGCAGCGCAGCCGCATCGCCTGCCCCACGGTGGGAGAGCGGCCCCTTACTTCCGGTCAGGGGTGGCTCACCTTCAACATGAGCGAATTCATCAAGAGCAACGCGGTGCGCCTGGGCAGAGTGCGCCGGCCCTCGGTGACCGCCATTCTGGCCGAGGTCGATTCCATGAATGATTACCTCCGCTACTACTACGAGGGGACCAACGACGACACCAACAAGCGGTCCGGGGTGATCACGCGGCACAACAACACGGGGCACTTCGTCCACGCCGACGGTCATGTGAGCGTCCGGAGCAACGGCTCGCTGCCCTTCAACAGCCGGAGTCCGGCGGGATTCTACAACTACATGAACGCCTTCTGGAGAGGGTGGCCGGACCCCAGCGACACCAGGGACAAGAACTTTCTCAATCTGATCACCCAGTAAAAAAGAGGCTTCGGATACCATGAAACGTTCCCTGTTGAACGAGTTCGCCCGGATCCCCCAGCCCGCGCGGGGGCAGGAGCACTTCGTCGATGCCCTCAGGGCGCCCCTGAACGAATACTTTTCCGACCGGGAAAGATGCCCGGAAGCGAAATACACTGTCGAAAACGCGGAAACGGTGCCGGAAACGGCCCTGAGTTCGCTCCGCCGGGTCCTCGCCGCCAAGGGGGCGCAGGAGTCTCCGGAAGGAACGAAGATCCTCTTCCGTATCGACGCCGGAAGGGAAAAAGAGTCCTTCGAACTGCGCATCGACGACTCCGGGGCGACGCTCACGGCGGCGGATCCCGACGGCATGCGCCGGGGCGTCTACTTTCTGGAGGACCGGATCCGGGAGGCCCCCGGAGTCCTCTTCACGCAGGGCGCGTGGGAGCGCAGATGCGTGGTGAAGATCCGCATTTCCCACTGTTTCTTCGGCCCCACGGGCAGGCCCCCCTTCTTCATCGACGAACTGATGAACGACGTGGACTACTACCCCGATGAGTACCTGAACAAACTGGCTCATGAAGGGATCAACGGCCTCTGGCTCACCATGTACTTCTTCGACCTGCCCTCCACGGTCTTCCCCGAAAACGGCAAGGACGCCCCCCGGCGCTTCGCCAAACTGCAGAAGGCGGTGGAGCGCTGCGGCCGCTACGGGATCCGCATCTACGTCTTCTTCAGCGAGCCCAAGGCCTTCATGCCGAACTTCCGCCCCCACGGCTATCCCCCCGAAACGGCGGCGGCCCATCCGGAACTCAAGGTGGGGCCCCACGGCCGCTTCTGCACCTCGACCGAGGCGGGGAAGCGCTTCCTGCGGGAGTCCGTCGAAGCGCTCTTTTCCAACGTTCACGGTCTGGGGGGCTTCATCAACATCATGTACGGCGAGGACAACGGCTCCTGCCCCGGCTTCCTGCCCGTGGACTACCTGCCCCACTGTCCCGTGTGCGAAAAGCGCGGCGGCCCCGCCGTCTACCGGGAGCAGGCGGAGATCATGTACGCCGCCATGAAGAAACACTCCCCCGAAAGCGATTTTCTGGGCTGGTTCTACGCCCCCGGCAGCCGGGACGGCTCCGTGAGCGCAAGCTATCTGGCCGAGGTCCAGAAGGCGTGGCCCGCGGAGTGTTTCTATCTCTTCAATTTCGAATCCGGCGGCATGGCGGAGCAGCTGGGGAAGATGAGAACCGTCTTCGACTACTCCCTCGCCTACGTGGGCCCCTCGAAACAGTTTGCGACCATGACGGAACTCTGCGCAAAGAAGGCCGCAAAGCTGCAGGTGGGCTGTTCCCATGAGGACGCTTCGGTGCCCTTCATCCCCGTCCCCTCCAACCTCTACGAAAAGTACAAGTTCCTCCACGAGCACGGGGTGGCCGCCGTCATGCAGTGCTGGTATTTCGGCAACTATCCGGGGCTGATGAACAAGGCTGCGGGGGAACTTTCCTTCGCCCCCTTCCCCGAATCCGAACAGGTCTTCCTGGAGCGTCTCGCCGCCCCCGACTGGCGGGAGAACGCGCCCGTCGTCGCCGAGGCGTGGAGCCACTTCGCCGCCGCCTACCGGCTCTTCCCCATGAACATCTGCTTCGAGTGGTACGGCCCCCTGCATCACTGCATCGTCTGGCCGTGGCACCTCTTCCCCGTGGACGAGCCCCTCGCCCCCAGCTGGCTCATCAAGCAGTTCCCGGAAATTTCCGGCGACCGCATCGGCGAGTGCCTCGGATTCCACCACAACCTGGCCGACGCCATCGAGCTTTGCCGCATGATGAACGAGGAGTGGGAAAAGGGCAGCTCCCTGCTCCGCTCGCTCCTCCCCGCCTGTCAGGACCGGCCCGACCGTCTGGGGGACATCGGCATCGCCCTGGCCGTGGGGATCCAGATCAAAAGCACCTTGAACACCCTCCTCTTTTACGACCGGAGAGAGCGGATGTTCCGCACGGGAGTGAGCGAACTCGAAGAGATGAAAGCCCTCGTCCGGGACGAGATCGTCAACACGCAGCGCATGATCGAGCTCTGCCGCAGGGATCCCCGGCTCGGATATCACTCCGAGGCGGAAGCCTTCCTCTTCTTCCCCGAAAAGCTGGAAAAGCGCAAGGAACTGCTCCAATATCTGCTGGACGCGGATTTCCCCGCCTTCAGCCTCGACGCCCCCTTCGTCAAGCGCTGGACGGGGGAGAACCCGACGGGACTTGCCGCCCATGCGGGGGTTCTCTATCCCATCGGCTCCAGCGGCTCCCAGTGGCGGATCTTCGCCGAAGACGGGAAGTTCGTGGTGGAGATCCGGCACAGGAAGGAACTCAACTACGCCGTGTACATCGAACCCCGGCGGCTGTGGACGGCCTTCCGCTTCAGCTTCAACGCCGACGGCGGCACGGCGGCGACGGTCTTCGTCTGCCGCGAAGTGCCGGAAATCAAGTTTACCTCCTCGGGCGACACCTGCCGGGCGGAAATTCCCCTCGACTTCTGGGAGGAATTCCGGGAACCCGGACTGCCCATGCGGATCCAGGTCACCGCCTCGGCTCCCGGCGTCACGACCCGATGCTGGGGCGGCGATCATCCGTGGAAAAACCGCCTGACTCACGGGACCTACAACCCCGCCGACTCCGGCTGGCTCCTCGATATCTGAACTTAGAAAGGCTCTCTTTATGCGTAACGGAAAATTCGGATGCGCCCTCTGGGGCTGCGGCTGGGTGGCCAGCGGCCACATCGCGGCCTATCTCAAGAATCCGGAGTGCGGATTCATCGGTCTCGGCAGCCGCCGGGAGGAAAGCGTCCGGGCCAAGATCGCCGAATTCGGTCTGAACAACGTCACCGTCTACAAAACCTTCGAAGAGCTCCTCGACGACCCGCGGGTCGACGTGGTCTCCATCTGCACCCCGAACGACCTCCACGCGCAAGAGGCGATCCTCGCGGCGAAGGCGGGGAAACAGATCTTCCTCGAAAAGCCCGCCGCCATCTCCGCCGACGAACTGGATCACCTGACCGCCGTCCTCGAGGAGTACCGGACCAAGACCCTCATGGGCCTCGTTCTGCGCTTCAACCCACTGAGTATCTTGCAGAAACGGCTCATCGCCCAGGGGGAACTGGGGAAGATCCTCCTCGCCAATGTGGACTACTGGTTCGGCCGGGACCGGGGGTCGTGGATGCGGGAAGGGAAACGGGCCGGAGGCGCCTTCGTCCTGGGCGGCTGCCACAGCGTGGATCTGGCCTGCTTCCTGCTGGGGTCCAAGATCGCCGCCGTCCGGGGCGACTGCGTCCGCGCGGGCGACTGGTACGACTATCCTCCCGTCGAGACCGCGCAGGTCCGCTTCGCCAACGGGGCGAAAGGGGTCTTCTCGTGCTCGCTCTCGGGATTCGTCCCCTACACGGCCAACACCCACATCATCGGCGAGGACGGGACGATCCTCAACGACCGCTTCTTCCTCCGCCGCTTCGCCGAACAGAAGGATTTCTTCGCCATCGACACGGGCGTGAAGAAGAGCGGCGACGTGTACAGCCACCCCTTCCCCGCCATGGTGGACCACTTCGTCCAGTGTCTCCGCGAGGACCGGGATTCCGAACACAACGTGGCCTCGGCGGTCAACAGCCACAAGGCCTGTTTCGCCATCTGCAAAAGCGCCGCGACCGACGGGAACTGGATCGAACTCTGAGCGCCGTCTCCCGGTTCAGAGGGAGTTTTCGGCGTCCCAGTGGAAGTTGTCCAGGACCTGCCGGAAGGAGCGGATCGTGGGCTGGGGGTAGACGCCCCGTGCGTCGTAGTCGTGGACGGCAAACTCCACCGCCACGCCGAGTTTCGGCCCCAGATAGCGCACGGCCCGGCCGAAACGGCCCCCCGCGAGATAGATGAAAGGTTTGTCCAGTTCGCGCCGGAGCAGCAGCATGGTCCGGACCGACTCCGCGAACTCCTCGTCGCTGTCGCATTTGACCACGATCTTCAGGATGTCCGCTCCCCGGTCCCGCTGGACCAGCAGGTGATCCAAAACTTCTTCGGCCTTCAGAGCCTCCTGAGGCATGTGGGAAGAAATGAGCACGTGAGCCCCTCTGGCGTGGATCTTCCGGATGAGCGCTTTCTGCCGTTTCACGGCCGCCGGATCCATGGTAAGTTCACGGGGCGCGGGAGCGTAGAGGTCGCCGATCACGTCGATGACGTCGGCCCCGGCCTCCGCCGCTTTCAGCAGATACGGCTGCCGGGCGTCATCGTCCGCGCCGCAGAACTTATCCTTACGGTAGTCGATGAACATGAAGGGCAGACACACCGCCTTCATGAGCCCCCGGAATCCGTCGACGCTCCGCTCTTCGAGGGGCAGATTGGAAATTTCGACGGCGATGCCGTCCGCCCCGTCGGCTTCGGCGGAACGGGCCGCTGCGGCGGCCTCGGCCAGAGACTCGGGACTGTAGAGCAGCGCCACGGCGGGCTCCTGCCGACCGACGAAAGAACGTTTCAGCATGGTGTCACCCCCTGACCAGCAGGCGGCCGCCGTCGATGACGTGGGAGGATCCGGTGATGAAGGCGGCCTTGTCCGAACAGAGATAGAGGATGAAGTCCACCAGTTCGACGGGCTCCGCGGCCCGGCCCAGCAGGGTCTTCATCCGGGCCATGCCGGGACGGGTGAGGACCGGCCCCGGAATGACGCAGCAGGCCCGGACGTTGTGGGGAGCCCCCAGAATGGCGAGGGATTTCGTCATGCCCTTCATGGCGCTCTTTTCGGCGGAGTAGTCCAGAGACGGCCCGCCGCCGCCCTCTTCCCCCGTCACGGAGCCGAAGGTGATGATGACGCCCCGTTTCCGTTCCATCATGCCGGCCAGGACCGCCCGGCAGCAGTAGATCGTTCCCCGCAGATTGACGTCGAGCCCCCAGTCGATGACCTCGATGGGGAGTTTTTCGAAACTTGCGTAATTGTTGCAGCAGCGGCCGGACATGCCCCCCGCGGCGTTGATCAGGATGTCCAGGGAGCCGAAGGTCTCGACGATCCTTTTTTCCGCCGCTTCCACCTCGGCGTACTTGCGGATATCGACCTTGAGCACGAGAACGCTGTATCCGGCGCCCTTCAGTTCCGCCTCGGCGGCCTTCAGCGCTTCGTCGTTCACGTCCAGCAGAGCCACGTTGGCCCCCTGTTCCGCTAATTTCTTCCCCGAAAGCAGCCCCATTCCGGAAGCGCCTCCCGTGATCATGGCCGTTCTGCCGGCAAATTCTCCCGTCATCATAAGATCCTCCATATGTTTCGACGTGAAAGCACCGATGTTCCAAATATAGCACGCTCCCGGCGCTTTTCAAGACCCGCCCGGAACGGAAGGGCTTTTTTCACTGTTTTTTTCACTTTTTTTCGGATTATCCCTTGAAAAAACGGCAAAACACTGCTATTGTTAGGAAATGTCATGTTGTTTTCACACTGTCAATAAAACAATAACACCTTAAGGAGGCATTATGGGCAAGGCGGCAGACACCCGCAACTTCGTCATCGCTGGCCACACCGGCAGCGGTAAAACTTTGTTGTGTGAACAGATCCTTTTCAAGGCCGGAGCCATTCCCCGGATCGGCAGCATCGAAGGCAAGAACACCGTTTCCGACTTCATGAACGACGAACAGGAACGGGGCTCGAGCATCTACTCCGCGCTGTGCAGCTGCACCTATGACGGGCTTTCCCTCTACTTCGTGGACACCCCCGGATACAGCGAGTTCTTCGGCCAGAGCCTGGGCGCCATCCGCGCCTGCGACGCCGCGCTGGTGGTGATCGACGCCATCGACGGTCCCCAGATCGGCACCGCCAGAGCGTGGAAGGCCGCCCATGAGCGGGGCATCGCCCGCTTCGCCTTCGTCAACCGGATCGACCGGGAACGGGCCGACTTCGAAGCGACCTTGGAGCAGATGCGCAACAACCACGGCCGCAACGTGATAATCCCCCTCTACTGGCCCGTGGGCAAGGAAGACAAGTTCGAAAAGGTGGTCAACGTCCTCTTCGACAAGGACGTCCCCGCCGAAGTGGCCGACCAGGTGGCCGAGTGCCGCCAGCTGTGGATGGACGCCATCGCCGAAACCGATGACGACCTGATGATGCGCTTCCTCGACGGCGGCGAACTCACCGAAGAGGAGATCAAGACGGGCTTGCGCAAGAGCATCATTTCCGGCAAGACCATCCCGGTCTTCGCCGGCAGCGCCGTCAAGGGCATCGGCGTTCCCGAACTGCTGAAGGCGGTGAAGGAGCTCTTCCCCACCCCGATGGAATACGCCGCGGGCGAGACGGGCGTGACAGTTTCCGAGACCGGCCCCGCGCTGGGCGAGGTCTTCATGAGCCTCAACGACGCCTTCACGGGCCAGCTGGCTTTCGTGCGGTGCATTTCCGGCAAGTTCACCGGCGACGTGGACATCTTCAACCGGACCACCGGCGCCAAGGAGCGTTTCGGCTCCATGTTCATGATGAACGGCAAGAACCAGACCTCCATTTCCGAAGCGACGCCCGGCACCATCTTCGCCGTGGCCAAGCTCAAGGACACCCACATCGGCGACACCGTTTCCAGCGACGCCAACGCGCCGGTGCTCCCCGGCATCGTGCCGCCCAAACCGGTCATGTTCTACGCCGTGTCGGCCATGAAGTCCGGCGAAGACGAAAAGATCGTCACCGGCATCAACAAGATCATCGAATCCATGCCCTCGGTCAGTCTGGAGCGCAACGCCGAGACCCATGAGCTGCTCCTCTGCGGCATGGGCGACCAGCAGCTGGCCATCGTGACCCGCCGCCTCAAGGAACAGTTCAAGGTCGAAGCGGTCCTTTCCACCCCCAAGGTGGCCTACCGCGAGACCATCACCGGAGCCGGTGAAGGCCACTACCGCCACAAGAAGCAGACCGGCGGCGCGGGCCAGTTCGCCGAAGTCTACATGCGGGTCGCCAGCAGCCCCGACGGCTACAAGTACACCAACGACGTGGTGGGCGGCGCCATCCCCAAGAACTTCATCCCCGCCATCGAAAAGGGCGTGATGGATATGCTCGAAGAAGGTCCGCTGGTGGGCTGCAAGGTCGAGAACGTGGCCGTGTCGGTCTACGACGGCAAGTATCACCCCGTCGACTCCAACGAAATGGCCTTCCGGATCGCCGGACGCATGGCTTTCAAGGACGCCATGAGCCACGCGGGCCCGGTCATCCAGGAGCCCATCATGGCGGTGAACATCCATGTGCCCAGCGCCTACACCGGCGACATCAACGGCGACCTGAACCACCGCCGGGGCCGGATCCTCGGCATGGAATCCGAGGAAGGTCTCGAAACCATCAAGGCCGAAGTGCCCATGGCCGAACTCCACAAGTACGCCACCGAACTGCGGAGCATGACCCAGGGCCGCGGCACCTTCGACATGGAGTTCGTCCGCTACGAGCAGGTCCCCGCCAACGTGGCTCAGGAGATCATCGCCAAGCATCAGGCTGAAAAAGCTGAAGAATAAGGGGGATCCCCCCATTCAGCACAGGGAGCCGGAAAAAAGCTTTTCCGGTTCCCTTTTTCGATAGGGAGAAAGGTCATGGAGGAACTGGAACTGCTGAAAGAGGCGCCGGGCCAGAATTTGGTGTTCACCGATTCCCCGGAAGGCTTTTTCCGGGAAAAGGGCCGCGGGAAGTGCGCCCTCTTCACCGGGAACCGGGGCGTGGAAAGCAACGGCGCACTGCGGGACCTTCTGACCGCCCTGCCCCGCGCGGTCCGCTTTTCCGGCATCGAAGCGGAGCCCGCCACCGCCACGGTGGAACGCATGGCCCGTTTTCTTTCTGAAGAGGGCCCTTTCGACACGGTCTTCGCCGCGGGCGGCGGCAGTGTGCTGGACGCGGCCAAGGCGGCGCTCCTCATGTACGCGACAGATCTTCCCCTGCGGGAGCTTTTCGGCGTGAACAAGGTTTCCCAGCGCTTCCCCGGCCGGGAATTCCCCCGGATCGTCGCCGTGCCCACCACCTCGGGGACCGGGTCCGAAGCGACCCAGTATTCCAACATCGTGGACCGGGAGGCGGGCGTGAAGAAACTCATCGCCGAAAGCCTCTGCGTCCCGGTTGCGGGCTGCATCGTGCCCCGCTACTGCGGTACCATGCCCGAATCCGTGACCTTGGCCACGGGCTGCGACGCCCTCGCCCATCTGCTGGAAGGGTTCCTGAACACGGGGGCCGACGCCAACCATCCCCGGGCCAACGTCTGGGCGCTCCGGGGAGCGGAGCTGGTCCGGAACAATCTTGCCGGAGCCCTGCGGAACGACCCCGTTTCCCGGCGGAACATGGCTCTCGCCGCCGCGTTGGGCGGCATGACGATCCGGTTCAAATCCACGGGACTGCCCCACTTGTGCAGTTTCTCGTGGTTCGGCCGGATCCCCCACGGCATCGCGGCCATCATGCTCCTGCCCGAGTCCTGGCGCTACTACCTGGGCAACCCCGCCGTGGCGGAACGGACCATGGAGCTGGCCCCCCTCTTCCCCGGCGATACGCCCGAAGAGGTGATCCGCTCCTTCCGGAAGTTCCTCACCGGACTGGGCGTGCCGGAAAAACTGAACGCCTTCCCCGGCCTCACGGCGGAGCTCATGGAGCGCACGGCGGGCGCCGCGGGGGAAAACAGAATGAAACTCGAACTCGCTCCCCGGCCGGTGCCGGTGGAACAGAGCAAACCCATATTGCAGGAGATCCTGCTCAAAAGCTACGGAGGCTGAAAAAATGGTCCATGTCATCGCCCGGATGGAGATCAAACCCGGCTGTATGGAAAAATTCCTCGAAGTTCTGCTGAACAACGTCCCCACGGTCCTGGCCGAGGAGGGCTGTCACCGCTACGAAAGCTGCTTCGACACCAAGGAGGAGACGAAGGGGAAATTCGTCACGATCCTCGAAAGCTGGGAGTCCGAAGAGCATCTGAAGGCCCATCTGGCCACGCCTCACATGGCGAAGTTCCGCGAGGCGGTCAAGGACCTGCGTTTCGGTTCCAACGTCACCGTGGTCACCCCCATCGTCAAGTAAGTCAATCAAGGAAGGAGCATTTTCATGTATACCAAAGAGGATTTGAAAGCCTGTCTCGCCCGCATGGGCCTGAAGGGAACCGACACCGTGCTGATGCACTCCTCGATGAAATCCATCGGCGAAGTGGAAAACCGGGCCGACGGCGTACTGGACGCCCTGATCGAATACTTCGCCGACGGACTGCTGGTGCTGCCCTCCATGAGCTACAGTCTGGTCAACGCCAAGCAGCCGGTCTTCGCGGTCCGCGATACCCCCTGCTGCGTGAGTCTGCTGCCGGAGCTCTTCCGTCACCGTCCCGGCGTCATCCGCTCCCTTCACCCCACCCACGCGGTGGCGGCCATCGGCAAGGATGCGGCGGAGTTCGTTTCCGGACACGAGAAGTTCGACTCCCCCGCCCATCCGGATTCCCCCTGGGGCAAGCTCTACCGCCGCAACGCCAAGATCATGTTCGTCGGGACCACGCTCCACTGCAACACCTTCCTCCACGGCGTGGAGGAGTGGCTCCCCGTGCCGGGGATGCTGACCGACTACCACGAACAGCTGGTGGTCTACGACTACGACGGCCGCCGGATCGAAGTGCCCTCCCGCCGTCACGTGGGCGGCCATTCCAAATGGTACAACCTGATGGAAGAGCCCTTCCGCAAGGGCGGCGCCCTGACCGAAGGGCAGTTCGGAGACGCCCACACCTACATCGTGGACGCCCACAAGGCGGGCGACATCACCTACGCCGTGCTGAAAGAGAATCCCCTCTTCTTCTCGGAGTTGTTCAGGGAACCCCAGAAGTGATTTTTCCGGCTCCGGCGCGTCCGCGGGGCGGCCGGGGCCGGTAAAGGATCTGCTGAAAAACGCTCTTCGAACATCGAAACAGGAAAATCGGGAACATGATCAATGCCGAAAAGAACCGGGCCATCGGCCTGAAGATGCTGAATCCTTCGCAGAAGGATCTGGAACACGGACTCGAACTTCACAGGGACTCCTTCGTCTTCGACGCCTACGGCTTCTCGCCCCTGTGCGGGGGCCGTTCCCCCCGCGAGGACGAACTGATCGCCGCCGGAGCCTCCCGTGACGAGATCCACTACGCCAACGAGGAACACCACATGTCCGGAGGGTTCGAGGATCCGGAAAACCGCCGCCGTCTGGCCGAGGCGTGGGCCATGAGCGGCGTGGACTGCGTCTTTCAGAACTCGGGCGAGGAAAGCAACGACCCGGAACGGCTGATCAAGCGTCTGGGCAACTACACCTTCAACGTGGACCGCTGCTCCGAGATCTACGAGCGCTGCACCTTCCCCGACCGGCTGGAAGAGGTGAAGAAGCGGGGACACAAGGTCCTCTACATGACCACCAACGGCGTCCCCATTTCCGTCAAGCAGATCTCCAGCGACGAAAGTCTCAACCTGATCGGCACCTTCTTCAATCTGGGGGTGCGGATGATGCACCTGACCTACAACCGCCGGAACCTCATCGGGGACGGCTGCGTCGAAGAGGCCAACGGCGGCCTGAGCGGCTTCGGACGTCAGGCCATCGCCGAAATGAACCGCTGCGGAGTCATCCCCGACGTGGCCCATACCGGCCAGAGGAGCAGCCTCGAAGCGGCTCAATGCTCGAAGCGCCCCGTGGTGGCCAGCCACTCCGCCGTCTGGAAATTTTCCGGCCACTGCCGGGCCAAGGACGACGAGGTCATCGAAGCCATCGCCAAGACCAACGGCTACATCGGCATCTGCGGCTACCCCGGATTCCTGGGCGGGTCCGGGGACATCAACGCCCTGCTGGACACCATCGACTACGTGGCGAAAAAGTTCGGCGTCGACCATGTGGCCATCGGCACCGACCGGGGCGTTTCCCTCACGCCGTGGGAGTTCAACGACAAGATCCCCAACTCCCGGAAGATCTGGGAGCAGTACTGGGGAAACGTGAACTGCTCCAACTCCGGCACCGAGGAGCAGTTCGGCTCCGTCTGCTGGACCAACTGGCCCCTCTTCACCGTGGGGCTGGTCATGCGGGGCTACTCCGACGCCGACATCCGGAAGATCATCGGCGGCAACGTGCTCCGAGTCTGCAAGGACTCCATGCCGTAAAATCAGGTTTTTCGATTCGCAACCACCAACCCAAGAGGAGGTCCCATGAAAAGAATCTTTCTCCTTCTGCTGCTCTGTGCGGCAGGGTCGGCTCTCGCCGGAGCCGACATCACCGTCGCGGAGAACGGAAAATCCCCCTTCTCCATCGTCTATTCGGAAAAGGTGCCCTATACCCGGTTCGTCTACCGGAACGAGCCCCAGTTCCTCTACTACAACAAGGTGACGGCGGAAACGCTCCAAAAATTGCTGGCCCACGCCACCGGGGCGAAGCTGCAGGTCATCCCCGAAAGCAAGTACAAGGGCGGTCCCGCCATCTTCCTCGGCAACACGGACTCCGCCCGCAAGGCGGGACTGATCCCGGCCAAATACGGCGTCTGGGAGTACCGCATCGACGTGAAGAACGGCAACATCTATCTCCACGGCATGGAGTTCAGGAACAACAACTCGCCCAAGAGCTTTTTCCGCTCCAACTTCGTGCTGGGGACCCACAAGGCCATGCTGACCTTCGTGGAACAGTTCACAGGAGCCGTCTTCGCGGGAACGCCCCGGTTCACCGACGGCGTGCCCAAAGTCCCGGTGCTCAAGGTGCCTGCCAACTACTCCTTCCGCCGGGTGCCCCGGATCAGCTACACGCTCACGGGCCGGCGGGATCTCAATTACGACGTGGCCAACAACGGCTTCTTCTCGCCCTGGTACGGGACCTACGGCGGCCACAACCACCCCATAGCCGTGCCCACCGCCAAATACTTCAAGAGCCATCCCGAATACTTCGCCATCCAGCGGGGGAAGCGGGATC
>JAFSYV010000076.1 GCA_017443585.1 Lentisphaeria bacterium
CGGGTAGAAGGGGGCGATGCCGCGGCAGTCGCTGTTGTAGGCGAAGGGAAATTCGGTCTTGACTTCCAGCAGCCGGTCGGTGGTGCGCCACCCCGGCGTCGCGCTGGCGGCGGGGGCGGTTCCGACGATCTCGGTCAGCGTTTCCAGCCCGCGCCGGATGCCGCGCCGCATCGCTTCCGCGCTCATGCGGTCGATCTTCGCCTGCGCCTTGTGGTGGTCCCACGCGTGGAAGCCGATCTCATGCCCGGCGGCGGCGCAGTCGCGGATCACCGGCGCGAGTCGCCGGCCGATGCGGGGCCCCGGCCACGCGGTGCCCATCAGCACGATCTCCGGACCGTACAGACCGGCGGCGTTGGTGCGGAGCATTTTCCACAGGAACGCCGGTTTCAGCAGGCGCCACAGATGCCGCCCCATGTTGTCCGGGCCGACGGAGAAGAAGAAGGTGCCGGCGATGCCGAACTGCGCGAGGGTCTCGCAGAGCGCCGGAACGCCCCGCTTGGTTCCCCGGTAGGTATCGACGTCGATCCGCAGCGCGATCGTCTTCATGGCACGGCCCGCAAGGGACTATTTGGCGCCGCCGAATTCGCCGGAGCGGATCGCTTCCTGCAGGAAGAAGTCGAGCGTGGTCTCGATGGACTTCTCCAGCGGAATCTCCGGCACCCAGTCGAGGTAGCGCTTGGCGTTGCGGATGCTCGGCACCCGGTGCTGGACATCCTGATACCCCTTGCCGTAGAACGCGCCCGATTCCACCACCACATACCCCGCAAAGGGCGGGAAATGACCGCGGAGCGGATGCTTTTCGAACTTCTCGACCAGCATCTCCGCCATCTTGCGGATGCTCGCCTCGTTCTCGGGGTTGCCGATGTTGATGATCTTGCCGTCGCAGACACCGCCCTTGTTCTCGATGATCCGGAACAGCGCCTCGACGCCCTCCTTGATGTCCACGAAGCAGCGCTTCTGCTCGCCGCCGTCGATCAGCTGGATCGGCGACCCCTGCACGAGGTTCAGGATCAGCTGGGTGATGGCGCGCGAGGAGCCGATGCGGGCGGAGGTCAGCGAATCCAGCCGCGGCCCGATCCAGTTGAAGGGCCGGAACAGCGTGAAGCGGAGCTGCCCCTTGGCGCCGTAGGCCCAGATGACCCGGTCGAGCAGCTGCTTGCTGGTGGAGTAGATCCAGCGCTGCATCCGGATGGGGCCGGTGACCAGCTTGGACTTGTCCTCGTCGAACTGGGGATCTTCGCACATGCCGTAGACTTCGCTGGTGGAGGGGAAGATGATCCGCTTGTTGTACTTGACGCAGTAGCGGACGATCCGCAGATTTTCCTCGAAATCCAGCTCGAAGACCCGCAGGGGATTCCTCGTGTATTCGATGGGCGTGGCGATGGCCACCAGCGGCAGCACGATGTCGCACTTGCGGATGTGGTATTCGATCCACTCCCGGTGGATCGAGATGTCCCCTTCGCGGAAGTTGAAGCCCGGCCGGTCCAGCAGGTGGCGGATGTAGTTGTTCCGCAGGTCGAGCCCGTAGACCTCGTAGCCCCCTTCGAGGAGCCTTTCGCTGATGTGGCTGCCGATGAAGCCGTTGACCCCGAGGATGAGGACGCTCTTGCGGCGGCTGGCGGCCTTGATTTTCGCCGGGTCGGCGTTGAAGGTCATGTTGGGGACGATCCGGGCTTCGGCGGCCAGCTGGTCCCCCGTCTGGAAGACGCCGTTTTCCATTTCGCCGGAGGTGATGCGCAGGGCCCCTTCGCCGCAGGCGACGGTCAGGGGAGACACGGAGATCACCTTGCCCGGCGCGGCCTTGCCGGGGTTGCCGGCCAGTTCCGCCGACCAGATGAAGCATTTGCGGTCGCCGAGGAAGCTGAAAGCGCCGGGGTAGGGCCGGGTGACGGCCCGGATGAGGTTGCGCACGGCAGCGGCGCTCTTGCTCCAGTCGATCTCGCCGTCGGCGGGCTTGCGTCCGCCGAAGACGGTAGCCTGACGGTTGTCCTGGGGGGTCCTCGGAGCCTTGCCCTTCTTGAGGAGGGGCAGGGTCTTCTCGAGCATCTTCTTCGCGGCCTCCACGCACTTGTCGAAGAGGCTCTTCGCCGTATCGTCGCCGGTGATGGTCACCTTTTCCTGGGCGATGATGTCGCCCGCGTCGGCCCTGGCGGTCATGTAGTGGAGCGTGACGCCGGTTTTCTTCTCACCGTTGATGATGGCCCAGTTGATGGGCACCCGGCCCCGGTACTTGGGGAGCAGGGAGCCGTGGAGATTGATGCATCCTTTGGCGGGGATGTCCAGGAGTTCCTGTTTGATGAGGCTGCGGTAGTAGAAGCTGAAGAGAAAATCGGGCTTCATCGCCCGGATCCGGCCCACCCAGACGGGGTGATTGATGTCTTCGGGGGCGTAGACGGGGATCCCCTTCGAGGCGGCCAGCTCGGCCACGGAGTCGAACCAGATATTTTCGTTGGGGTTGTCCCGGTGAGTGAATACCGCGCTGATTTCGAATCCCGCATCCAGCAGTGCCCGGATCCCGGCACAGCCCATGTTGTGATAAGCGAGGACGACGCACTTCATCGAAAGATCTCCTGTTGTTTGACTGCAAGAATTGGTCTACGCGGTCTAATATACACTGCGTCACCCTATTTTTCCACCTTTTTCAGGAGAAAAACGGGAAATTCATCTCACTTTCCCGCGCTCACAGATGCGGTGAAGACCTTTTTTCAAAAAATTTTTGCGGCCGTGGCGGCGCGTGGGCATGTCTTCCTCCTTTTCCCTCAACTGCGTACGGGAGTCCGGAGAGGGCCTCGCGGCACACGCCCGTTTGTCGTTGCGACGCCTTTAATATGGCGCCTCCCGACCGCATTTCAAGCCCTTCGGCGAAAGAATTTGCCCTCGGGGGAGGGGGCGCATCCGTCATTCGACGGCGAAGGTTTTCCGTACGATGCGGCCGGTGCTGACGTGGCGGAGTTCGAGCGTCCAGCGCCCCGCGGGCTCGTCGAGGGCGATTTGGAAGGTGAAGCTCCCCTTGCCCTCGGGGGCCCGGCAGTTCTGCCGGAAAAACACGGGCGCTTTGCCGTCGGGCCGGATCAGCCGGGCGTGGAAGACCTGCGGTCCCGTGCCGCAGGCGAATCCCGCCGTGAAGGCTTCTCCACGGGTGACCTTTTCCGGGACTTTGCAGACCAATTCGCCGCAGGGGACCTGCTGGATGGTGAAGAGCGCGGGGAATCCGGGGGATACGGTCGTGTCGAATTCACTCCTTTTCCCCAGCTCCCGCCCGGAACGGATGTCATAGACGTAACCCGTGACGGGGAGCTTCACATGAAGCGGGATCAGCTCTTTTGCGTCGAGGACCTTCTTCGTCGCCGGAATGTAGATGCCCAGCACGAAGTTCGTCTTGTCCTTCCGGAGCGTCACGCGGCAGGGGAATTCCCGGCCGCTTTTGTCCAGGATGACGGCGGGCCGAATGACCTTGGCTTTGGCCAGTTCCGCCCGGACCTTCTTCCGGAGTCGGTCGACGACGGCGGCCGCGCCCGTGGTCACGGTGGCCATCTCGCCCCCGTCGCCTCCCAGCTTGACGCTCTGATACGAGGCGAGATTCTCATCGAGGAGCGTTATGCCGGGAAGTCGGTCCCGCGTTTGGTCCCCGTGGCCGTCCCGGACGCCAGGCTCCGTGTCGGCGATCACCTTGCCCCCCTTGCGGAGATAGGCGGAAATGGCCTTCCTTTCAGCTGAGGAAAGGCAGAGCGTCATGGGCAGGATCAGCGCCTTGGTCGTCCGGGGATCCAGCCGGGGCAGCTCCTCGCTCCGGAGGAAGCGGAAGTCGATCCCCAGATCGTTGAGGAGCGCTTCCCAGCCGTTGTAACTGTTCTGCCACTCGCTGTTCCGCCCCGTGGCGATGGCGGCGAAAAGGCTGGGCTGGGAGTAGAGCACCGCCGTTTCCCGGAAGGCGGGCTCGGCGCTCAGGATGAGCTTCGCGGGACCTGCCTTGACCGTGCGGATGATCTTCCCGTAGTCCAGCAGGGAAACGGTGGGCGTGAGGTCGCCGTTCATC
>JAFSYV010000004.1 GCA_017443585.1 Lentisphaeria bacterium
CCCCGCGTAACGCTTCCAGCGCCACGCGGCTCTTGAATTTGCTGTCATACGATTTTTTCATCTTGACACCCTTTCCCTTGGTTTAATGTACACCACTTTTTACACCAATTCAAGGTGTCCAGTTTTTGGGGCCAACCGCACGCCTGCTGAGTCTGTCGATCTTTTCCCGTGCCTCCTGACAGCTGAGTGCGTCCTTGCAGTTTTGGATATAAGCACGAAGCCCGGCACGTTCCTTTGACATATCCCGCAACAGTTTCTTCCGCAGGGCTTCACATTCCTCACAGATCATTTGCCGCATGGAATAACATCGGAAAAGGATTTCGAGTTGGAACAGCACGACCTTTTCGGCTTCCCGCACCGGGAGTTTATGACTCGAGCATTTCATGTCGGGGTATTTGAGAGAATGCTGACAGCAATAATAGTAGTAGCGTGTTCGATGTTTGTCTGCACAGGTGGTCGTCATGGCTGAATTACATTCACCACAGCGGATCAGAGACCCCAGCATGGCAGACTTCCTGTGGCGATGCTTTTTTTCCTTCTTCCCATAATTCTGATACAGGAGGGCATGAACGGCATCCCAAGTTTCCTGGGTGATCAGTGCTTCATGTTCGCCGGGGAACTCTGTTTGTGGTAGGGAATCAAACCGATATAGAGCGGATTGTTCAATATCCGGTTGACGCCGGCCCCCGACCACATTTTTCCTCCGTGGGCAATGCGCCGACTCGAAATCCACTCTCGAGTTCGAATCCCTCTTTCATTCAACTCGCGAGCGACCAAACCGGCGGACCGCAATTTCAGATAGCGATTGAAAATCTGCTTGACAAGTCGTCCTTCCGCCGCTGCCAATGGTCGGCTTTCCAGAAGGAATCCGCTTCGGCGAAATCACCGGAACGGTGACTCCGGAATGATTCCAGCCGGGCGAGAAGTTCCGGCGTCTCTTCGATGTAATGGCAAAAAAGGCCGGCGATCTTGTCGGCGAGGGAATAACGGCGCAGATCCCGGGATTCCCCCTTCTTGCAACTTTTGAAATAGTCGGCCAGTTCGCCGAACTCACCTTCGTTCTTCTGCAGAACATCCATGATCCGCCACACCAGCGTCTTGCGTCCGAACAGCCCGGTGGAATACTCTTCACTGTCGCCCTCTTCACCCGCCGTCTTCAGGATCTCGGAGAGGAACTTCCTTATGCTGTAAAACTCGACATTGGCGAGAAAGAAACCTTGATCGAGCAGCGTCGTTTCCAGCCATTGCCGCATGGCCCGGGAGGGAATAACGATTTTTTCCCGCGCAAAGAGATCCGATTTGTAAAACTGCTCGGGGGTGCTTTGGCGGTGCAGGGAGTATTGCGCAGCCAACTGCCTGACATCGTCACTGCTGTAAATTTGGAAACCGCACGTCATTGTCTTCATTTCCCGCCGCTTTCATGAGAAAAATGTATGGCGCCGCCCCTGCCCGTTGTCGGGACAGGGCGTCTTGTTTACGCAATCATCGAAAAACCGACCGCGTCCGTAATGTATCACCACCACAAGGCGATTTCAAGCCCCGCGGGCAAGTTATCCGCCGCCCGCTCCAAGGGGCCCCCGGAGCAGCGGCGGCGGATCGATGACTTTCCGGCAGTTCGGGTCGTACCCGCTATTTCAGGAATCCGTATGCGGCCATGGCGGCGATATTGATCTTGTCCTTGTCCCTGACCTCGTCCGGGAGTTCCTCGAAGGGGATCATATCCCCGTGGATCATTTTTTTCTTGTCCGCATGTGAGGCGGCATCGGCCGATTTTTGTTCGGAAGGCAGCCAGCCTCCGAGGATCTTTTCCGTCCACCAGCGGTTGTGTTCCGCCTTGAGGATCTTCTCCGCAGCTTCGGCGTAGGGGACTCCTTCAAGCAGGACGGCCTTCTCGCGGAAGGTGTCGCCGCAATTGATGCTGGACCATTTCTTCCAGCGGGCAGTGTTCGACCATTCCGTTCCGGCGACGGTCCCGTTGAATTCCGATTCGCCGGGCCGAGCCGGATCCCACATCGCTCTGGCTTTTTCGACGAAGTCCGGAGCCGTCGCGGCGGCGGACTCGGGAGCCTCCTTCCCCCACGGGAACCAGCAGGCGTAGTAGTAATTGACCGCCATGCCGTAATCGGCCCGCGCGGGATTCTTCCAGGGCAGACGGTCCGTCATGCCGAAATACCGCACGATCCTCCCGTCGGCCTCGGAGTCGGCGCCGCCCATCCGCAGATAGGACTTGGCGGGAACGCATTCCGAATCGGTCGCCTGCCAGATGAGAACGGAGATCTTTTCCCGGCAAAGGCGCTTGGAGAAACCGGCATAGATCTGCAAGGCGCTGACGGGATCGGAAACGGCGATGACGACCGTCACCGAAGTATCTTCCCGGCCCGCGGCTTCCAGTATGACGGCATTCGCCTCTTCGGAGCAGCCGTCCAGCTGCCGGAACTCGACCTCCAATTCCGGGAGAGCGTCAAGCGTCTTCCGGTCGGGCAGAAGCCCGCGCTTCGATCCGTCGAGGTCGAAAACCGTGATTTTGCCGTGCTTGCCGTCGGCGCCGTAATTCATGAGGGGCATGGCGAAATTGACCAGGGCAAGGCCCATGCGGCCGGCGCCGATCACGAAAAGTTCGGCACGCGTCGTGCCATTTTCATGACGGATGGGAAGGTAGGCGTCCTTGCCGTCGGCGGAATCTTTGTTCGACCAGCACTCCCAGGCCCAGCTTTCGTAGTAATTGAATACGTCGAGGTCGAAGATCTTGAGATCATCCATCGACAGTTTGATCGCCCTGACACTGGAATAGAGCACGGGATCCTCGATATGGAGATAGGCCTTGATCCGCCTGTTCCGCGGAGCATCGGACTTCATCTCGCGCGCGGCGGCGCGGGCCACGGCATCGAAGGCCCGGAGCGTCTTTCCGTCGCGCCCGACCACGCCGCCGTCGCCGATCACATATATTTCCTCGGCGCCGGTGATGAGGAACTTGTCATAGCTGCCGTCCAGCGTGATGTCCTTTCTCATGATGAACAGCTTGCGCGCCTCGCACGGCTGAAGTTCGGGAAGCAGGTCGTCATAGATCCGGCCGACGTCGGTATCGGTCACCAGAACGATCGACGGCCGGGAGGAGGCGTTTTCCCTGAACAGATGCCGGATGAGGTTCCCGGTCTGGAAATCGCAGCCGACGATCAGGATATACTTCCTCCTGAAAGAGTAATGGACGTTGCCGGAAAGAATCTTTTCACGCCGGACATCCAGAAAATTGGTCGCCGCACCGGTGAAGAACGATATCAGGACCATGCCCCCCAGCCAGAACAGCAGAGCTAATCCGACAACGTGGCGCGGCGCCTCCTTCGTAATCTTTTTGCCATCCGGTGACAGTTTTGTGTTGGCGGAAATAGTCGCATCCACGAATCCGCCGTCCACGCACTGCATCAGACCCCAGGTTTCGCGGAAGCCGAATTTCGCGGAATTCGGGTCTCCTTTCTTCAGGAAGCAGCGTCCGACGCCCGCTCCCGCCAGAGCCAGGATGAGAAACAACACCGCCAAAGCGCCCATCTGGCCCGGGGACGATTGTGCGATGAACTTGTCAAACAATTTCTTCATAACTCACCTCTTTCGATCTGAAAAAAACTGGAAAACTGCATTGATATTAAGATAGCACCATTCCCCTGCAATTTCAACATCAAAAAGTGAGAAACAGGCACTGTTTTCCCCGTATCGGTCGGTGAACTTTCTTCTCCGAGTGCGGCCCCGGCATCGGCGAGATGCTTGAAATATCACTTGGAGAGTGCTATATTTAAGACGGGCTGAGTTTTTTTTGCAAGGAGTTTTCTTCAAATGGAAAGTATCGTTTTTCAGGAACGGATCCCCGTCAGGGAAAAGTCTTATGACGTGATCGTCGCCGGAGGCGGCGTGGCGGGGCTGGCCGCCGCCCTCACCGCCCGCCGGGCCGGGAAAGAGGTCCTGCTCGTCGAAAAGAGCACCATGCTCGGGGGACTCGCCACCTTGGGGCTCATCAACCTCTTCGTCCCCATGTGCAACGGCAGGGGCACCCAGATCATCTTCGGTCTGGCGGAGGAGTTCCTGCGTTATTCCATCCGCTACGGCTGGGCGAAGATCCCCGACGAGTGGCGGAACGGAAAACCTGAAAAACCGACGGAAGTCCGGTACACCGCCCGTTTCTCGCCCAACATCTTCGCTCTGGCGCTGACGGAGTTTTTCGCCGCCGAGGGGATCGACCTGCTCTTCGACGTGACCTGTTCCGCCCCCGTCATGGAGGGGAAACACTGCCGCGGGGTTATCATCCAGGGCAAATCGGGCCGGGAGTTCATCCGCGGCGGCATCATCGTCGACGCCACGGGGGATTCCGACCTGCTGCGCCGGGCGGGAGTGCCGACCCTCAAGCGGGGCAATTTCACCACCTACGCCGTCAAGGCCATCTCCCTCGAAAGCTGCAAAAAAGCCGTGGAAACGGGCCGCATCGAAAACGCCCTCTGGGGCCACGCCGGGTACGCCGTCAATTTGTACGGGAAAGGCCAGCCGGAGGAGATCCCCCTCTGCGACGGCACGGACACCGATCAGGTTTCCCATTTCCTCGAGATCAACCAGAGAAAGCTCTTCGAGCGCA
>JAFSYV010000077.1 GCA_017443585.1 Lentisphaeria bacterium
GCGGCCACCTGCTGGATGACGCCGTCCTTCATGACGCAGATCCGGTCGCCCATGGTCATGGCTTCGGTCTGGTCGTGGGTCACGTAGATCATGGTGCTTTCCAGATGCTGGTGGAGTTTCGAGATTTCGGTACGCATCTGCACGCGCATCTTGGCGTCGAGGTTGGAAAGGGGTTCGTCGAAGAGGAACGCCTTGGGCTTGCGGACGATGGCCCGGCCCACGGCGACGCGCTGGCGCTGACCGCCGGAAAGCTGTTTCGGACGACGGTCGAGGTATTCTTCCAGTCCGAGAATCTTGGCCGCTTCCATGACCCGGTTGTTGATCTCTTCGCGGGAGTATCTCCGCAGCTTCAGACCGAAGGCCATGTTGTCGTAGACGGTCATGTGCGGATAAAGCGCGTAGTTCTGGAACACCATGGCGATATCCCGATCCTTGGGGGCCACGTCGTTGACCACCCGGTCGCCGATCTTGACGATGCCCTTGGTGATCTCTTCGAGGCCGGCAATCATGCGCAGCGTGGTGGATTTGCCGCAGCCGGAGGGGCCGACGAACACCATGAATTCCCGGTCCTTGATGTCGAGACAGAAATCCCGCACCGCTTCGACTTTGCCTTCGTAGACTTTGTAGACGTGCTCCAGAAATACTTCAGCCATTTTCTTTTCTTTCCCGTATTCTGACTGCGATCCATTGCGCCGGAACGGCCTCTGACGACCCGCGGTTGTTTCGGAAAGGGAAAACCGCTCCCTTCCCCCGCCTCCGGGCACACAATGATCCTTGCCGGGTAATATACACCCCATTCGGGAAAAATGCAAGCGGGAAAACGGATTTTTTTACTGCAATCCGGGATCTTCGGGCAGATCTTCCCGCGCGGCGGCGCTCCGGGCCAGTTCGTCGCAGCGGTTGTTTTCCGCGTTGGCGGCGTGTCCCTTGACCCAGACCATGGCGATCTTGTGGCGTTCCTGGACAAGCAAATACCGCTCCCACAGGTCCACGTTCTTGACCGGAGTCCGGTCCGCCTTGAGCCAGTTGTGCTGCCGCCAGCTCCAGAGCCAGCTTTCGGTGACCGCGTCCACCAGATAGCGGGAGTCGCTGTAAAGAGTCACCTTGCAGGATTCGGTCAAGGTCTCCAGGGCGACGATGGCGCTCAGAAGCTCCATGCGGTTGTTGGTGGTCCGGGAAAAGCCCCCCGAGATCTCCTTGCGGTGCTTCTTGTAGATCAGGACGATGCCGTAGCCTCCCGGTCCGGGGTTGCCGGAACAGGCGCCGTCGGTGTAGATCGTGACTTCTTTCATTGCCTTCAGAACGCTCCTTCGTGAGAATATAGCACCGATTTTGCAAAAAATCCACATTTGTTTTTGGAAAAATCGGAAATCAGGGTGTATATTATGGAAAATCGTCATGGGATTCCCCTGTAAAGAAACTCAATCCAACAAAGGAGACAACTCGATGAATCTGAGTCACGAAGTCGAGCAGATGGTCTGCGTGGCCAAAGGGCCGAAGCACGGTCCCGCCCCGATCCCGCAGGAAGGCAAGTGGACGAAAGCCAAGGAGATCAAGGACATTTCCGGCCTGACCCACGGCGTGGGCTGGTGCGCTCCCCAGCAGGGCGCCTGCAAACTGACGCTGAACGTCAAGGAAGGGATCATCCAGGAAGCCCTGGTCGAGACCATCGGCTGCTCCGGCATGACTCACTCCGCCGCCATGGCCGCGGAGATCCTGCCCGGCAAGACGCTCCTCGAAGCGCTGAACACCGACCTGGTCTGCGACGCCATCAACACCGCCATGCGGGAACTCTTCCTCCAGATCGTCTACGGCCGCACCCAGACCGCCTTCAGCGAGGGCGGGCTCCCCATCGGCGCCGGGCTCGAAGACTTGGGCAAGGGGCTCCGGAGCATCACCGGGACCATGTACGGCACCTCCGCCAAGGGCGTCCGCTACCTCGAAATGGCCGAAGGCTACGTCACCGCCATCGCTCTCGACGATGAAGATCACGTCATCGGCTACCAGTTCATCAAGATGGGCCAGATGCTGGACGCCATCAAGGGTGGCATGGACGCCAACGAGGCGCTCAAGAAGTTCACGGGCACCTACGGCCGCTTCGCCGAAGCCGCCAAGGTCATCGATCCCCGCAAACAGTAAGTGCTATTTTAAGGAGTAAACATCATGGCTCTTTTCGAAAGTTACGAACGGCGCATCGCCCAGATCGACGCCTTCCTGAAAGCCAACGGCATCGCCTCCCTCGAAGAAGCGAAGAAGATCACCGAGTCCAAAGGTCTGGACATCCTGAAGCGGGTCCGCGACATCCAGCCCATCTGCTTCGAAAACGCCTGCTGGGCCTATCTCACGGGCGCCGCCGTGGCCATCAAGCGCGGCCAGACCGTGGCCTCCGAGATCGCCAAGACCCTGGGCGAAGGGCTGCAGTCTTTCTGCATCCCCGGCTCCGTGGCCGACGACCGCAAGGTCGGCCTCGGGCACGGCAATCTGGCCTCCATGCTGCTGCGTGACGAGACCAAGTGCTTCGCCTTCTGCGCGGGCCACGAATCCTTCGCCGCCGCCGAAGGCGCCATCGGCCTTGCCCGCAGCGCCAACAAGGCCCGCAAGGAACCGCTCCGGGTCATCCTCAACGGCCTCGGCAAGGACGCCGCCCAGATCATTTCGCGCATCAACGGCTTCACCGGCGTGGAGACCGAATTCGACTACTACACCGGCAAGGTTAAGGTCGTTTCCGAAC
>JAFSYV010000078.1 GCA_017443585.1 Lentisphaeria bacterium
TGCTGTACATCGCCATAATATACACAGCAAAGGCGCAAATTGCAAACTCTCCGGGAAAAAAAAGAGACGTTTTGCGCTGCTCCGCCCCTCCCGTTCCCGCTGCCCGGCAATTTTTTTTGCGAAAAATTTCGGAATATGCTTGACAAAAGGGAAAATGGAAGTATATTAACTGGAGTACTGGGGAACCCAGATGAAAACCTGCGGAGAAACACTATGAAAGCGACACCATTATCGGAGCGTCCCTATTATCCGTATCTTCTGGCGAACGGCAATGACGCGGTGCTGATCAACTGGTCCGGCGCCATGATCTCCGGGATCACCGGGCACATGTCAGGCTTCCAGAATGACGGCACCGTGTGCGCCTGGCACAAGATGGAACACCGGAGGAAAGGAAACAGGACCAATCCGATCGTCATCAGCGGATACGACGCGATCGTCGACAACGAGGTCTGTGAAGTCAGATGGTATGAACAGGAATTCGATCCCCGTCGCGCGGTGCTTCGCAGCAGGATATCCTTCCGGCGCGGGGTCGAACTGGACGTGACGACCTTTCTGACTTTCTCGGGGATACTGGTTTGCGAATTTGCAGTGCTGAAGTCGGAGGCGGCCTCCCTTTCCATTCAGTTCCGGCTGCTTGTCCCCGACGGCGGCGGTACGGCGACCCCCAACTGCGAGGTCCCGGAAACATCCTTTGCCGTCGTCCCCGGAGGAATAGACGGCACCTATCTCTTCAGGAAAACCGGGATCGCCGGCACGACCTCGCTCAGGAGCGACCGTTCCGACGGCGCCCCTTTTTACGACATTTCCCGGCCCGGGATCAGATTCGATAATGTGCCCCCCGGCTGGCGGGGAACCATGTACACCGCCTGTACAGACGCTCCGGGAAAGCCTGCTCAGATCACGCCCGCACTGAGACGCGAACACGAAAAGGAGTGGGAAACATATTTCTCGACCTCCCGGATAGAACTCCCCGACCCTGAACTTCAATATTCTTATGAGACGGCACGATACATGGTGCGGGCGGCCCAGCATCGGGGCGGCGCGGTCGTCTGCGGCCTGCTTCCGCACATGTGGTCGGGAGGCACGGTCTGTCCCTGTGACGCGGAGTATGCTTTTCAGGCCATGCTCCAATGCAACAATGTCACGGAGGCCCGCCGTTTTCTACAATTCTACATCGCGCAATACCCGGAAGGGGAAAGGCTCGTCAGGAGCCTCGGACTGAAAGGAGCGGCTTTCAGCAACTGGAGCAACGTCAGGGGCGAACACTGCGGCAGCAGGGATCCGGGCTATGAGATAATCCACCGAAAACCGGTGATGGTCGCCATCATCGGCATCGCGGCGGGAAAATATCTGCTCTATACCGGAGCGGAGGATCCCGATGTGAAAAAACTGCTTCACGGCTGTGCCGAATTCATGTCGGGCCTCGCCCGGAAGGACGGGACCATCCCCATGTGCACTGCCGGCAACGAATCCTACGTCGACGTAGAGCGGGATTCCTTCATGCTGGCGGTCACCATCACCGTACTGGAAATGGATGCCCGCTTCAACGCTCTTCCGGGCAGAGCGGAACTTGCGGGGAAACTCCGGGCGGAACTGGAAAAAAACCGGGATCCCGCCGGCATAATCCTGCCCTGGAAAGGCGCGGGCTACTATTCCGCCATGCCGCTCTGGTGCCAGCACTACTGTCCGGGGATCCATGATGCCGGGCAGCTCGACGCCTTCAGGAAGGCCATCAGGACGCCATGGGGGACTGACGGCGAACAACCCAGCGAAGTCTACCGCCACTGGCTCTGGGACAATCCCGAATTCGCCCGGAACTTCGCCCGCGAAGGCGCGCCGGAAAAGGCTTTCCCTCTGCTCAAGAGCTGGTTCGACTATGCCGCCGCCACCGGGGCCGTGCCGGAAAAGATCCGCCTCGACGGCCACGTCTCCAACTACTGGTATCCGTCGCCTTCCGCAATCTTTCTGCAGGCGGTCACCGAGGCCTTCGGGAGAATGGAAAAGGACACGCTGTACCTGCTGCCCGGCTTCGACGGAGAGTGGCAGGATCTTCAGGCCGAAGATCTCCGCCTCGAAGGAGGCTTTCTGCTGTCGCTCAGGGTGAAGAGAGGCAAACTCCTCGATTTCACCCTTTCCGGCGGAGATACGGGCAAAGAGATCGCTTTGTGTCTCAACCCCGCCTACGGCACCCTGCCGGCACGAAAAATTTTCCCCGGAACCGGAACAATAACCGTGACAAACTCAAAATAAGAAAGGATCTACCATGAAGAGAAGTTTCACGCTCATCGAACTGCTGGTCGTCATCGCCATCATCGCCATCCTCGCCTCCATGCTGCTGCCCGCCCTGGGACAGGCGCGGCGGAGGGCCAGAACCGCTTCCTGCCAGAGCAATCTGAAACAGATCGGCTACGATGTCGCCATGTACGTCAACGAAAACAAGGGCTGGATCCCGGATGCGGAGTCCCGGGGAAACAACAAACGGGGCGACTGCATAGACGGAAATTATTTCATCAGAGGCAAATACGCCGTCAATCTGGGGAAAGCCGTCAACGGGGGTTCCCTCTCCGTGGCGAACAAGACCGGCAAAGCGCTTTCCTTCGAGGTCATGGATTCCCCCTCCTTCAACTATCTGTACTGTCCGGCGGCCTGCAGCGCCCCCCGCGCGGAAGTGGTCCGCAGAACGAGCATCGGCACCACCTGGGCCAACCGGGTCAGCACCTACCATTACTGGGGGTATCCCGCCAAGACCATGTGGAAGGATTACGTCAAGGATACGGCCAAGGCGACCAGACCGGTCCTCGACGACCTGATGAACAGATACCTGGGCGTTTCCAAAATCCAGTATCTGGCCGCCATGGGAGCCCCCATCGCCTCCTGTCTCTGGAAGGAAGGGGAAAAACCCGGGCCTCCCGTCCTTCAAAACGGTCACGAACAGGGGGGCAGGTCCAATATGCCCGTTGCGAAACCGGACGGTTCCGTTCAGACGGTCTCCTTCAGCGCCAACGACATCAACGACTCCAAGAAGAACGCGACCTCGGACGGCTCTTACTTCTGGACCTCCGCCATTTATTTTCAGGCCTGCATCAAAAAGTGACGGCGGAGGATATGCCGATGCTGGAAAAACTGGAAGACTACGTGTTTCTCGCCGACCCGGAGGGAGCCGGCATCCTGCTGGTCGAACGGACGGGAGAGGTGTGGAAACAGCCCTTTTTCTGCCGCCCCGGTTTTCAGCGGCGCCCGGCTGAATTTCCCGTTCTTTTCGACTGGAAGAAAGAAGTTCCCGGCACCTGCAGCTGGCGTTGGAAAGAGGGCTTTCTGCCCGTCCTCGAAATCCGGGACGGGAACACTCTTCTGGAATTGCTCTGCGCCGACGAAACGCTCCTCGTCAGGAAGAACGGGACCGAAGTCCTTTCCTTCCCCGCGCTTCCGGAAAGTGCCGCTCTGTTCGGAAGAACACTCGATGAACTGAGAAAAAAGTGGGAAAACTTTTTCCGGAAAGCTCCGGCACTCAGCCCGTGGCCGGGCCATGCTCCCGATGCGTGGAGATCCTGTCTGGTCCAGGCCCTGAGCGCCTTCCGGGGACGCCATCCCCGCTACGGCGTCGGCTGTTACGGGTACTCTGTCCACGACGGCTTTCCGCCGACCGTCATCGCCATGTGCGGCGCCCTGCCCGAGTTCGGTCATCCGGAAACCGCCTTTTCACTGATGGACTATTACCTCGAACGTTTCGTCACTGCCGAAGGGCGGATCGACTACTACGGGCCCTCCGTTGCGGAGTACGGCATGCTTCTGACGGTCTGCGGCGGCTTTGCGGCTTGTCCCGGCGGGACGGACTGGCTTCAGGAACACAGAAGAACTCTGGGAGCCATGGCCGCCCGGGTGATCCGGGCGCGGAATCCGTGGCTCAACGGTTCCGACGCCCCGGAACGGCGGCTCATTCCCGGTGTTCCCGAAGCCGACACCCGTGCCGACCGGGGCATTTACACCCACAACAACGTCTGGGCGTGGAGGGGGCTTCTCTCATGGGCCCGGAGTGCGAAAATGCTGGGGCTCCGGGAGGCGGCCCGGGAAGCGGAGGCCGAAGCGGCCGACCTTCACAGCGAACTCACCCTGGCAATCCGGGGCTGTCCGTCGCCCGGGGGGCTGACGCCCTTCATCATCCGGCCCGGATTCCGCCTGAGGGATTTTCAGGAGAATCAGGCAAATACCTATGCCAACTACCGCTATTATCCGGAACTGCTGGCGGGAAACTTTCTCGACCGGGATTCCGCACTCAAAGTGGTCGAAGCCCGGGAAAAATACAACGGCGAACTGGAAGGCATGACCCTTTTCAACTACGGGGTCAGCCTCCCCGGTGTTCCCGAAGCGCCGGAATACGCCTGCGACAACTGGCCGATCTTCTGCTACGGCAGAGCGCTGGCGGAGCTGGGAGAAAGGGAACGTCTGGCCAGAGTGATCGAAGGTCATTACAGATATCATCAGACGGCCGACACCTTCACCGCCTACGAGATCGTGGATGCGGAAAGCTCCCCCCGGCGCGCCGTGACCGACTGGTGCGTCCCGGCGCAGCTGGCCTATCCGTGTCTTTTGAAAACATACGAAAAATTCTTCCCGCAGCAGCGGGAGCCGTTTCAATCCAAATGAAAGGTGAACCATGAGAAAAATCAGAATATCAGCCGTACTGCTGGCGTTGGGGATGCTCCTGCCGCTTTCCGGCAAAACGGTGCGGGCCTCTTCCTTCGGCTTCGACCCTGAAGACGGGACGCAAGCGCTTCAGAAAGCCCTTGATTCCGGCGCTGACAAGGTCATCGTGGACAATCCCGGCAAAGACTGGATCGTCCGGCCTCTTTTTCTCCGTTCCGATCAGGAGATCATCTTTGAGAAAGGCGTGACGATCCGTGCGAAAAAAGGGGCGTTCAAGGGCCGGACCGACTGTTTGTTCCAAGGACAGAACGTTTCCAACATCAAACTGCGCGGCGAAGGGGACGTCCTTTTCGTCATGAACAAGCGGGATTACGACAATCCCGCACTCTACCGGCACGCCCAGTGGCGGCACACCATCGGGCTCATCGGCGCCGAAAACATAACGATCTCCGGTCTCCACCTGAAATCCTCGGGGGGCGACGGCATCTACATCGGCGCGAGCAAAGAACGGCACCTTTCCAAAAACATCACGGTTGAAAATGTCGTCTGCGAAGACCACTACCGGCAGGGGATGAGCGTCATCTGCGTCAGGGGACTCGCCATCCGCAACTCGAAATTCATCAAGACCGCCGGGACCGCCCCCCAGTGCGGCATCGACTTCGAACCCAACCGGATGGGTCAGGGGTTCTTCGACGTGCTCATCGAAAACTGCGAGTTCAGCGCCAACAAACGGGCGGGGATCATGTTCTGCCTCGATCTGCAGAAGGAGCCGGTTTCCATCACGGTGAAAAACTCCCTCTTCAAAGACAACACCACCGGATTCATCGTCCACTCCCGAAACTCCGGAGGAGAACTCGTTCTGGAAAACTGCCGGGTGGAGAACAACGGACGGGCGGCGTGCGAGATCGACGGACATTCCGAAAAGGGACTGACGATCCGCCTGAAAAACGTGACCTTCGACGGGCGGCGCGCAAAAGACGCCGCCCCCATCGAACTGATCGGAGGCGAAGCGGATATGGGCGGCATCTTCTTTGACAACGTGAAAGTCCTTTCCTCGGGGAACAGCGTCATCAACTTCATCGGGATGACCGGATACGGACTGACCGGCATCTCCGGGACCGTCTTCCGCGGCCGGGAACCCGGGAAACTGCAGAAATTCGACCTGGCCCGTTTCGTCGCCGCCCGGAAACCCGATCCCTCGCTCCGGATGACCGATCCGCCCCGGACCGTCGATGTGAAAAAACTTCGTCCCCTCTCGGGGAAAACGGTTCCGGCCGGAACGGATTACCGGCTGAGAAACCGCTTCTCCTTCATTCAGGCGGTCCCCTCCGCGGGAGAGTGGCCCGTCCGCTTCAGGGGAACACGGCTCGGAAAGCGTCCCTATGAACTCAAATGCACCGTTTACGACGCCAATGGAGCCGTCTGGGATCAATTCTCCGTCAAGGAGCCCGACTTCAGCTACAAACTCAAGGTCAGGGACGCCGGAGGCGGCGCCTTCCGCTTTGCCGTCGCCACCTTCGGCCACGCCGTCAGCCTGACCCCCGCGGGCGGCGCGCAGGCGGTCCTGACTCAGGATTTCGTCAATCTTTTCTGCGGAAAGCCCCGCTGGTACTTCGTCGTCCCCGCCGATGCGGAATACGCGGCGGTCATGGCCAAAGCGACCGCTTCCGAACCGGCGGACGTCCAGCTTCTCGACGCCTCCGGCAAAGCGGTGAAGACCGTCAAAAAAATCAAGGGCCCCGTCTACATCAGAGTTCCGCGAAAGAAAACCCCGAAGGACGAAATATGGAGCATCAGCTTTCCATGGGTGCAGGAGGATTATGCCTTCCGGATCTGTCCCCCCAGTCTCCCGCTGGCGGCTCCGGCTCCGGAAAATCTGCTGACCGAAAAACAGGAGATGAAGTGATATGGAAAAAATCGGTATCGGCCTCGTCGGTCTGGGCGGCAGGGCACAGACACTGCTGCTCTCGCTGGGGGCCATGAAGGAAAAAATCCGTATTGCGGCCATCTGCGATCTGTCGGAGGAACGTTTGGCGCTTTTGAGCCGGAAAATAACGAAAATGGGCTTTGAAACGCCGGAA
>JAFSYV010000079.1 GCA_017443585.1 Lentisphaeria bacterium
AACGCTTTTCTCCCCGCGGAAAAGGTGAAGGCCCTGATCTCGAGGCGGGACTCCACGGACTTCGCCACGTTTCCCGGCCCCATGCCGTTCGTCGTCACGGGGACTTCCGGCGTGATGTCCGCGCGACTTGTCCCCATCAAGAGCTGACTGTTCATCATTATTTCCTTATGCTTGAGCCGATTTCGAAAGCATTCGCATTTTGCCTCCTTCGAACCGGGATCAGAAAGTTTCGTTTTTGAAGCCTGCGCCCATCCAGAAAGAGCTGTAGGTCGCTCCGGCCCAGCCGGAAGGGGTCCGGTTCGCGGCGGGGACCCGGTTCCGGTTGAGCATGGACACGTGGAAGTCGAAGAAAAGGAAACTCGCCTTGCCTTCGCCCGAAGTGAGCTTGGTTCCGTGGAGTTTCCGCTCGTTGTCGCCGGGATTGGCATTGCTGTGGGGAAAGACGGGGAAGTCGCCGTCGCTCGGGCCGACATAATGGCTGCCGAAGTCGCTTTCACTCACGCTGACCGTGTACGAAGGACGGCTGAACCGGGAAAGAGAGCCGCTGTTGCCCGTGGTCTTGCTGTAGCCGCCGTAGGCGATGCCGAGGGCGGGATCCCGGGCCATGACCTCCTGCATCACGCCCTGCCGGGAAGGACACAGGTACTTGTTCACGTCGACCTTGCTGCCGCTGCGGCGGAAGCCTCCCAGACTGTAACCTTGAGTGTATTCGTCGGTGGCGGTCTCCCCGATGTAGGGCGGGATCATGCCGGTCTTGGCTCCCCTCGTGGCGTTGGGCCGGTTGTTGGGAAAGTACCAGACCGCCGTGGCGGTGCTCCAGGAGGTGGTGTTGTAGAGCCCCGCCGGCACGATGCTGCGGTTGTCGTCGAGGTAGAGGGCATAGCCCTTGCCTATGGTGTTCAGATTGTTGATGCAGGTGGTCTGCCGTGCCCGTTCCCGGGCCTGCTGCAACGCGGGCAGCAGCATGGCGGCGAGGATGGCGATGATGGCGATGACCACCAGCAGCTCGATGAGGGTGAAACGGCGACAGTGGGGGGAAGGCGGGAACGTTCTGCACATGAATGGACCTCCTTATGCACTTTGACGGACAAGGTTTGCCGCGACTGTCCTAATCTACACCCGGAAAGGTGAAAAATCAAGGCAAAGACTGCCCCGGCATGTTTTTTTTCCGGTATTTATCTTACCCCCGGCTTCCGGTCCGGATCATTTCAGCTTCATGGCCAGCAGATTGCCGACGATGAAATCGGCGATGTTTTCCCGGTAGCGCGGCATGTAGCGGCCCGCGCCGGCCCAGATCTCATAGTATCCGTAACCGAATTCTTTCGGATTGATGACCGGGTTCCGGGCAAATGTTTCGGGGATCGGGAAATAGCGTCCGTTCCCGTTGGCGACGCCCACCGGCATGGCGTAGGCGAAGGGAGATTTTTCCATGACGTCCAGTCCGAGCTTGATGAAGGGTTCGCCCGGAAACGCATACAGGGCAAAATCACCCATGCGGAGCACCTGCAGATCCTTGATGACCCGGAAATCCTTGCCCCGGTCGGCCAGCACGGCCATTTCGACGTAGCGGTCGGCGGCAAAGGGCCAGACGTCCTTCATCAGTTCGGCGTTCCGGCGGAGCTCTTCGGCCGTTTCGACATAGGTGGGAAACTCGAAGGTGTCGAAGGCGGACTGTATCGGTCCGAGCTGAATTTCCTCGCCGCCTGATTCCATTCCCGCCGCAAGATCCTCGACGTAGCGGGAGCCGGCATAAGCCAGATCGCTTTCCCGCTCCTCGGGAGTTGCGCCGGGCTTGGTCCATTTGAAGTTGATGTCGCCGGCCGCACCGTAGATGAAGAAGGGGATCTCGGCCAGTTTCTTTTCCCGGATCAGACGGTTGGCTTCGCCCATCCAGTCGGCGGAGACCCGTTTCTGCAGGGCATTGAACACCACGCCGTGCATGCCGTGGTTGTGGACCAGCGCCTTGACGGAACCGTCCTTGCGGACCAGACGGATCCAGCGGATCTCGGGATCGGTCTGATCCTTTTCCCTGTCGGCCCGGTTGTAGCCGATCTTAGTCGTGATGGGGGAACGGCCCGCGAACGCACGGACTTCTTCCTCGTTTCGGATCGCTTCCGCGGCGGTCTTCATGACGGTTGCCCGCCAGTGGGCGAGATATTCCTGATTCATTTCCCCCCAGCCGATGCCGAAGGACATGGCCGGGCCGGAATGGGTGTGGGTCCCGGCGAACATGATCCCCTGGGGCAGTATGCCGTGTTCGATGGAAAGTTTTGCGCGCAGCGTTCGGGCGTCGAGATCGTCGGTCACCACGGCATCGGTGGTGACGATGAGATTCCGGCGGCTGCCGTCGGTCACGGACATGACGCGGCAATAGAGCGGATCCCGGGTCCCGATGTTCCGGCGGCCCTTAAACGGCCCGTACCCGTACAATTCGGCGAACAAGGGCACCTTCAGCGCATTTTCGGCGACACCGACTTCGATGGACATTTTCTCACAGCTCCTTATCTGAACAAATCCACGTTATCGTACACGTCCCGGGCAATATATCATACATTCCCGGGTTTTCAAGGGCTTTCCCGAATTTTTTTGCAAAAAAGCTCATCCGCCGGAGCAGAGACGAAAGTTGCGGGGAAGAGACTCCCCCCCGGCGGCGTATCCGGGGGCGGAACGCAATGATATGCTCCCCTTTCCTCCGGCTTGCAAGGCCGGTCCGGCCGCCGGCCGGAAAAGGGCGGGAGCGTTTGACATTTTCCGAAACCGCGGCTATATTAGGAGGGTGGAACCGGAACTTCGGGTTTCGCCGGGACCATACGAACCACAAGGAGAGAGAATGAAAACGAACGCAGCCAAACGCACGGTCCCCGTGACATTTCTTTACGACTGGGACGTTCCGAGCGACCGCGACCGCCAGACGGTCATGTACGAATTCGCCGCCAACGGGGCGAAACACCTCGTCCTCAGCGACACGCTGATCAAGAAGATCGGCGGCACGCCGAACCTCTACCGCCAGCTGCGGAGCGAGGTCGCGGCGGCGGGGCTGGATTTCGTCGACGCCCACGCGCCCTACCGCGGCGACTGCGATCCGAACTGTCCCGATCCGGCGGTCCGCCCCTGCATGCTGGCGCGGCTCCGGCTGACGCTGCAGATCGTCCATGACTTCGGCGTGAAGACCTGCTGCGTCCACATCGGCAACATCTTCTACGAGGGGTACACGGCGGAGCAGATGCGCGATGCCGTCTGCCGCACTCTCGACGCGATCCTGCCGCTTGCCGAAGAGCTCGATGTCACCATGTGCCTCGAAAACATCTTCCGGCCCCTCAATGCCGTCGGCGATGTGCTGTATTTTCTGGAGAAATACCCGTCGAAATGTCTCGGGGCCTGCTTCGACTCCGGTCACGCCAATATCCTGCAGAACGGCAAGTCGATCCCGAACTGCGTCGCCCACAAGTCATTCGGCGACTACGGCTTCCCGGTCCCCTGGGAAACGGACGTGCTCGGCCGGATGCTGCCGTACATCGTCAACTGCCACCTTCACGACAACGACGCTTCCGCCGACCAGCATCTGCTGCCGGGGAAGGGGACGGTCGATTGGAAGGCTCTGGTGCCGAAACTGCTTTCCGCGCCGCATCTCGCCTGCATTCAGAGCGAAGTGCTCCCCCTGCGGGCCCAGCAGCCGATCCGGCCCCTTTGCGAGAAGTTCGCGGAGCTCTTCGGCGGGATCTGAAGCGGTCACATCAGGTAATCCAGCGCCTGGCGCCAGACGGGATCGACATCCGTGTAAACGTCGAACATCTTCCGGAAAAATTCCTTCCGCTCTTTCGTGAAACGGTGACATGGATAGGCGTCCAGTGCCGCCGCGAAAAGTTTCGGATCGCGGGCCGCCAGCGCTTCCGCGTTCAGGGTCTGGAACTCCGCGAGGGAGGCGATCAGGCCGTTGAAGGGGGAGGGGATATACTGATTTTCCACCGGGGTGATGGTGTCCTTGAAAATGTCCATGGTGTATTCGCAGGCCGCATTTTCCGGCAGCCCGGCGATCACGCCGTAATTGGGACGGCTGGCGACGATCCGCATTTTTTTCATCCCCGCCAGCGCTTCGAGGATCGGGATGGAGATGTCCGTGACGGACCTGCCCGTCGGGAGCCCGGCGAACTCCGGAAGATCCCAGTCCACCTGCTTCGGATCTCCGGCAAGGCGGATGAAATCGGCGAAACGCTTTTCGATCCCCTCCAGACTCTCCTTGCGGAGCTTTTCCGGATCGAAATTCCGGGCGTCATAGGCGCTCCGTTTCCGCACGATCTCCGTGCATTCCGGCAGGATGTGCGCCACCCCGTCGTATTCCGAGGAAAAGATCATAGTCCCGTATTTACGGTACATGTCGTAGAACCCGCGGAGGGTGATCCTGATCAGGGTCGGGATGTCGCGGGGGCCGGGAATATACATCGGTTCCCACGGATCGGTGAGGGTACGCGGGAAGAGCGACCCGTAAATGTCCTCCCCCCTGTATTCCCCGCGCAGGATGAAGGAAAGGTGGTTGACCCCCGCGGCCACCACGTTCCAGCCGGGGTCGTATTCGTCCCGGCCGAAGCACATGCGGGTGAGGTCCCAGCGGTGGTTGCTGAATCCGGCGCAGATCCCGAGAGCTCTGATCTTCGTGAAACGATTGACCATGCAGCTGTAGACGGCGACCGGGTTCGGGAAGATCAGCATCAGCGCATGGGGGCTCGACTTTTCCAGTTTCCGGGCCAGCGTAAGGATGAACCCGCCCAACCGGAGCGAGAGGAAGGCCCCTTCGACGGAGAGCTGGTCCGAGGCGATATAGTCATACTCCTTTCCCAGGATGCAGGAATGGGTGTCCGACGGCTCCCGGACCGCCGCCATCGTCAGATAGAGCACGTCGATCCCGTCGAGTCCTTCGTCGAGATCGGCCGTCACGGTGATTTTGCATTTGACGTCCTGATATTCGGGGCAGGCCGCGGTCATGCGGGCCACGGCTTCCGCCCGTTCCCGCTCCCGGTCGATCAGGCGGATCTCGCCGCCGCGGAACACTTCCGGGATCGTATGAAAAATACCTCTGAAGATGGGCAAGAGGCGCAGTGAACCGCCGCCGATGAATGCAGCTTTCATCATGAAAACTCCTTTGGAACCGGGTTTGTGATCCATACAGTGATGCAATGGCCTTAATCTACACCCGGAAGCACGAAAAATCAAGCAAAAAATCGCTCCGGCATGTTTTTTTACCCGGCTTTTATCATCGCGCCGCACGGGAAATGGGGACTTCCCCCCCCCGCGCCTTGCCTTTACCGCCCGCTGCGAACACGCGCAGCATGGCCTCCGGAAACGCAAAAGGCGGCCGGATCCTTCCGACCGCCTCACAGGGATTCTGGCAAAAGATTATTTTTTGATCTTTTCCATTACGGAATCGAATCCGTTGCTGATTTTTGAAGTCAGAGATTTGAGTTTTTTCGCCGCCGGGCAGAGGTAAACGACCCCGGTTCCGGAAAATGTATGGACCAATCCTTCTCCGGACAATGCCGAAGCAAGCAATCCTTTGGTCGCTTTTTCGACTTTGAAATCCAGGGATGCGGACCAGATGATCGCAAAATTACCGTCGACGACCAATTTATCATTCACCAATTCTATCTTTTCCAGCGGGCCGTCGGATTCAAGTATCACTTTCCCCTGACCGGAAGCAGTAGTCTGATACAGTCCGTGCCCGGAGAACAGGGCGGTTTTCAGACTGTTTTTCCGGATGCCGAGAACGACGCTTAACTCGGACGCATAATATCTGCCGTAATTGATCATCCAGGATTCGCCGTTGACATCGAAAATGGTATACTGGCCATAGGTCGGCTCAAGTATGAGTTCTCCCGTGCCGGAATATACCGGACGTCTCACGGATTCTCCGGTCAGCAGCGCCGCCCCGATGCCGGGACCGGATGACGCATCCATTGTAATATTTCCCCGGTAGTAATACATCGCGCCGGCTTCGGTTTTCAATGCGGTATCGTCCATTTTGATATGCACGAACTGCATTTCTTCCTTGGTCACGATATCGATGGTCATCGCATTTCTTGCCGCATCGGCGAGCGCTTTTTCGACAACTGCCTGATCCAGCTGAGCCTGCTGTTCTTTCTTTTCCGCTCTCGCTTCCTGAGCGTTTTGAGCCATTGTCTGAGCCGCGGCTGCCGCTTGAGCGGCTTTCTCTTTGAGATCGTTGAAAAGAGCCATTTTTTCTCCTTATTTTGGGAAAGAATTTTTTTATTGAAGCAATACAGCGACCGGTGCAAAGATCCGTTTCAATAACCTCCTTTCATAAAAAACTTTGTTCCGCGGTCGTCGATTCAAAAAAGCAGAAAAAACCGACAAAAGGACGTCTTGAGCACTTGGGAATAAAAAAGCCGGACCGCTCGTGCATCGTAACGTCCAGCATACTTGAGAACATTTAGAAAAAAACCGAACGCTCCCAAGCATCGTGACGGAGGTCCGACCAAGAACCTGCTTCCTGAACGCAAAGAAGCGTCCGGCAAGATGTGTAGATACAATCTCACCGGATACATTTCACCTTCTCAGGAAGCAAATGAAGTTCTACTTGGTCGGTTTCCGTCACATTTGCTGAAATATACGGTTTTCAATCAACGCGGCGGCGGACAGTCCGAAAACAGGTCTGCCGCTGTTTCCATAAGGTACACCCGGAACCGTGAAAAATCAAGCAAAAATCGCTCCGGAGAAACTTTTCCCTTGAATTTTCATTCTCCCCGGTGTAGATTAGGCGAAAAGGGGGTGCGGACAATGGGATTTCTCAAAGACAGGATCTGGTCGTGGGGGTACATTTTGAACTCCGTTCCGGGGGCGGCGCCGTTTACTACCGGAAAATCCAGATGCAGTTTGGAAACGCAGGCGGCGTATCTGGGGGCGGAACGCTGTTTCTACATGAACAGCATGTTCAACCGGAAGTACGTGGAGACCTATTTCGGCAAATGGGACGGCGAGGTAATCCCCAACTGCGTGGATCAGCGGCTTTCGGATGAGCACCTGCGCCGGCTCGGAAAGATGAAAAAGGTCTTCTGTACGCTGGAACATGAGAATTACCTGGAGTCCGCCCTGAAGATCGCGCGGGCTTCCCTCGTCTTCAGGAATATCTGCGGGGTGCATTTCGATGATTTTGCCCCCTGGAAGGGCGGGGAGCTCATCGAAGAGATCCGCGACCGGATCAGGGCGATCAATCCCGAGCTGCAGATCGCGGCGGTGACCTATTCCCACTGGGACTGGGAAAAGACGTATGCTGCCGCAGCCCCGTTCATCGACGTCTTTTCCCGGTGGTGCTGGGTCGCCTCGCTGGACTACTGGGATATTTGTCGGGACGAGATCCTGAAACTGCGCGATCTTGCCGGGGAAGGAAAAAAGATCTTCCACGGGATCTATATCCACGATTTCGGTTCCGGGCGGCCGATCCCGGACTGCCGCAATTGTGTGCCCATGGAGGTGTTCCGGAAAAGCGTCGAAACCGTCTGCGAGCAGACTTGCAGCGGGATCCTGGACGGGATCATTCTCCCGCAGGCCGCGTATTTCAGCTTCCCCAGCCACCGGGAGCACGTCAAGTTCCTGAAGGAGTACGTCGACTGGGCGGACGGAACCATGACGGAACTGTAGGGCCGGACCGACCGCTACCCGTAGTGACAGGCTCACTTTTTGAGCCGAGCGCTTGCAATTCAGGGGAAAAAGGTGTATGTTAATAAAATATATCTTCCCTTGATCGTTCGACAAAAACAGTCCGGCGATCTCGGACTTCGGTCAGTCCCTCGGCGTTACCGCGACCGGATTGCTGCTGCTGCGTACGGTCGACCCGGAAAACCGCAGCGGCGCGGCCGAATCATTCGGATGCAAACAGCTCCTTCATGAACCCTTTATGGGCGGGGGCATCTGCACCGCGCTCGCTTTGACGCTGGTTTTCACGATCGGCTGGTTCAAAGTCTTCATCGGTTCGCTGGTGCTGCTCCTCGTCTGGAGCCTGATCACGGCGGTGATCATATTCCGCAACCGCCGTTGAACCGGTGGCGGCCGTAAAGCTGCATCTTTGTGTGTTTCCTGCTTGAAAAATGGCCTTCGCATGCTATATTATGAACTCACCCCAGTTATGGAATGAACAAAAAAATTTGGAGGATCTTATGAAAAAACACCTTTCCATCTTCTCGCTTTTCGCCGCGGCGGTCTGCTGCGCGGCGCTTTGCGGGTGCGCGGCGGCGCAGCCCCGCATCACCCAGGTCGCCATCATCGACACTCTGCTGGGAGGAATGTACGACGGCTCCGCCACGGTCGGACAGCTCAAATCCTGGGGCGACCTCGGGATCGGCACCATGCACCGGCTGGACGGCGAGATGCTGGTGGTGGACGGCGTGGTCTATCAGGTGAAATACGACGGTTCGGTGAACCGTCCGGGCGATTCGGAAACGATCCCCTTCGCTACCGTGGTCAATTTCATTCCCTCCAAGCGGATACCGCTGAAGAACATCAAATCCTTCAAGGAGTTCGAAAAGCAGATCCCGCGGTACATCGCCAACCGGAACGTGCCCGTCGCGGTCCGTTTCACCGGCAAGTTCTCCTTCATGCACACCCGTTCCGTCGAGCGGCAGAAGAAACCTTACCGGCCCCTGATCGAAGCCTCCAGGAATCAGGCCGAATTCAAATTCAAGAACATCTCGGGGGATATGGTCGGCTTCCTGTTCCCCAAATACGTCAAGGGGATGAACGTTCCCGGCTGGCATCTGCATTTCATCGACAAGGACCGCCGCTGCGGCGGGCACATCCTGGATTTCTCCTTGTCCGACGGTGAACTGGCGATCTGCGAGATCTACGACTTCCGGGCGGTCTTTCCGGCCGGATCCGACCACCTGGCGAAGCTGGATCTGAACAAGGATCGCGGTCAGGAACTCAAAAAAGTGGAGTCCTCCCGCGAATAACCGCGCCCGAGGGCGAAGTGGCGACGAGCAGTAAGGGGGCATTGGATCCGCCGCAGGCGGGCCGATGCTCACGCTGTAATCAAAGAGAAGCTTCTAACTCAACGTCGGTCGGAGCCCTTCCCGCGCCGAAAAGGTCGGCGGTCGTTTCACCCTCAAGCCAAGGCGCCCCGGAAAAAATGGGGGCGAGGGGGGAAGAAAAACGCGTATGCGGTTTTTCCTCCCCCCGCGCCCCACGCGCTGAAAAACGTCTGCAGAGCATTCATTTTCCCAACAGAGGGATCTCCGGACTCGATGCAGAAAGCCCCCCGTGAAAAACGGGGCAGGGGAGGGGCCTTGGGGCGGCCTCAGAACTTGGTTTCCCACGAGGGGCCGGCTTCCCTGGTGAGGGACTGTATTTCCCCCGTCACCGCGGTGAGGTCGCAGCGGTCGAGCTTCAAGTTCCGCACGAAACGGAGCTCCATGGGGCAGTCGCCCGCCACCGTTCCCGAAATGTGGCTCAGTTCGATATCGCTGAGGATCGAGGTGGCGTTTCCGG
>JAFSYV010000080.1 GCA_017443585.1 Lentisphaeria bacterium
GTGAAGAACGGCTGCGCCGGGGTCATCATCTCCGACTCCAAAGGCGGAGAGGAGTACCCCGATTACTGCCGCTGGAGCAACGGATTGAGCTATACGGGCTGGTATCACACGGCGGAAGACCGCCGGGTCCCCGTCTTTTCCATCACCCCCGCCGGGCGGCGTTCCTCCGCAAGCGTCTCGCCCAGGGGCCCATCACCGCTTACGCCGTGGCCCGGACGAGCATCTATGAAGGGGAGATCTACACCCTCACCGGGATCATCCCCGGCGCTTCGGACGAAGAGATCACCATGGTGGCCCACATGTACGAGCCCTTCCTGCCCGACGACTCCGCCGGGGCCGCCGTCATCTGCGAACTCTCCCGGAGTTTGAAGGAGCTGATCGCCAAAGGGGAACTCCCCGAACTTAAGAAGACGCTCCGCATCGTGCTTTCCATGGAGCGCTACGGCTTTTCGCAGTACTACCTCGACACCGAACGCAACAGGAGGACCCTCACGGTCTACAGCTTCGACAGCTGCTGCCACCTGGCCGGGGGCAAGGACGAGCCCCGGCTGAAACTGCGGCTTTCGACCATCGTGCAGCCCTCCTACATGAGTCTCCTCATGCCGGAGCTCTACCGGAAGTTCGTGCCCGAGACGACCTTTATCCTCGAACGAGGGAATCTTTCCGACGACACCTTCTGCGCCGACGATTTCATCGGGATCCCGACCTTGTGGACCCATTCGGGGAACCACCGCTACCATCACAATTCCGGGCCCATGTTCATGGCGGCGGACTGGGAGCTGGCCAAAAAGGTGGCCTGCGTCATGGGCACCGCCGTGGGCGGCATGGCGACGGGCGACGGGACATATTTCCGCAAAGTAGCCGAAGAGGTCATCGACCTCGGGAAGAAGGAGATCTCCGAACGGGCCGCCGAAGCCAGATACCGGCTCAAGATGCAGCGTCTGGACAAGCGGGAAGCCACGGAAAAGATCCGCTTCCTCGCAAAGAAGGCGGCGGCGGAGCTGGAGTCCATCAACCGTTTCGCTCCCGGCACGGTGACGGAGGCGGACAAAAAGATCCTCATCGCCGCGGGCGAAAAGGAACTCGCGGGGATCCCCGCCGTTCAGGGCGAACCGGAGCTCCACGACTTCATGGCCAAAGCGGCGAAGCTGGTCCCCCGGCGGCTGGTTCCGGGGACCCTCATGTCCATGGTCCGCGTCCCCCACGCCGAGCGGCGCAAGCCCCGCATGGAAGACCTGCTCTACATCCTTCTGGACGGCAAGCGGAGCCTTTACGAGGCCATGAAGCTTTACGAGTACGAGATGGACACCCATTTCGACGACGACGCCTACGGGGCCCGCATCGAGGCCCTGCGTTTTCTGGCGAAATACGGCTACGTCGAACTCAAGGAGCGCTGACGTCTCTTTTCACTCCGCGTCTTTTCCCCTCCGGCCGGGAAGGCCTGTTTTTTCGCGGGCCTTACGCCGGAACTGCGCCGGAGTCATGGCGCAGTGCTTCCGGAAGATCTTGATGAAGTGAGAAGCGTCGAAAAAACCGTTTCCGCGGGCGATCTCCTCTATGGGGGAATCGCCCTTTTCCAGCTCCAGACAGGCCCGTTCCAGACGGCGGGTCCGGATGTACTCCGCCACCCCGGCCCCCACCTCGCGGCGGAAGATCCGGCCCAAATAACCGGGGGCGTAGCCCGAAATTTCCGCCAGCTGTTCCATGGTGAGCTTTTCCCCCAGATGGTCGTTGATGAAGCTCAGGACCCGTCCCAGATGCTTCTGGGCGCAGGCGGTCTGCACACCGGGAGCCTGTGAGGCGTTGCGCAGGACGAAGATCAGAAAGTCGATGAAAAGGGCCCGCACCCGCTGAAGGTGCCAGGGCCGTGAGAAGCACAGTTCTTCGCTGAGTTCGTCCAGACGGCGCGTCAGCTCTTCCCTCAAGTAGGGTCCGAAGGTGTACTTGACGGGCGTCCCGGCGTCGGGAACGCTGAACCGGCGGAAGAGCTCCCTTTCGTCGTCGTGGAAAATCTTTTCGTCGAAGAGCACGTTGACGTAGCTCAGCCCCGGATCCCCGTAGTATTCGTGGGTCAGCCCCACGGGGATCATGTAGAGGTCCCCCGTCAGCATGGGGCAGACGACGCCGTCCACGGCGCACCAGCCCGCCCCGTGGCGGATATAGACCAGTTCGATGGCGTCGTGACGGTGGATCTCCTGATAACAGGGGGCGCCCAGTTTCTGAACGGTCAGCGGCAATTCCGTGCGGCACAGCTCTGCAAGCTTGAATTCGCGCATTTTTCCCTTTTCCCTCTCCTACTTGCCTACTATAGCCGTTCCGGACCGTGATTGCAAGCCGGTTCCGGGGAATGTCGGGAAAAAGTTTGAAAAATACCATTTTCGTGGAAAAATCTACAATGCGGCGGGAAAAATCCGGTGTATAATATACCAGAGCCAAAAAGAAGGAGCTTTCATCATGCGGCAGACGACATTGCAGGGGATCTTGGGCCGGGCGATCCGGTTGACGGTGGAAAAAAGGCTGAAGCA
>JAFSYV010000081.1 GCA_017443585.1 Lentisphaeria bacterium
CAGGGGGCGTGGAAGAAGGTGCCCTACACCCGCATCGACGGGATCCAGGCGGGGCCCGTGAAGCTCGCGACTTACTTCAAACTTATGTACGACAGCAAGAACCTCTACGCCGCCTTCCGGGCGGATCTGCCCAAAACCCGCACCTACGTGCCCCAGGGCCGGGACGGCGGCGCCACCGGGCGGGATTGTCTGGAACTCTTCCTCGATCCCGCGGGCCAGCGTCAGGTCTATTACCATCTGCTCTGGAACCCGGTCCCGAACTCCTTCTACGATGCGGCACGGGGGCTCGTCACCGATCCCCTGGATCCCCGCTTCGACAAGGCGGATCCCTCGTGGAACGGCAAATGGGAAGTCAAAAACTTCCGCCGGGGCAATCAGTGGTTCTGCGTGGTCACGGTCCCCTTTGCGACCATCAAGGCCGCTTCTCCCCGCCCGGGGACCCGCTGGCTGCTGAACATCGCCCGGACCGACTACTTCTCCCCCAAAGTGGCTCCAGAGCTTTCCCTCTGGTCGCCCAATCTGGAGAACATGACCTTCCACGACCCCGAGTGCTTCGGGACGGCCAATTTCAGATAAGCCTATCCCCAAAAAATGCCCGTCGGCCCCGTTTGAGGGGCCTCCCCCGCTTCGCGGGCTGACGGGGCATTTTCCGGGGGCCCCGCTCGACCTCGGTCCGTGCGGCTTCGCCGTACTCCCTCCTTCGAGAAAGGTACTTTTGACTTTTTGTGCTCTTCGGCGGCGTTTGAGCCGCCTCACCCCGGCTTGTGCCGGGGCTGCGGGTACTTTTTGGGGGCCCGCCGGCCTCCTGGCCGCATGGGAGACTATGAATACTATGAATACTATGAATACTATGAATACTGCCCCGGCCGTATTCGGTGCCGGGTGCAAGTTGCCGGGCAGGGCATCAAGACAGTTTAACTTGCATAAACATGCTGGGCTGGCTCGGACTGCTCTATTGCAAGCTGCCGGGCGGGGCATCAAGACAGTTTAACACTGCCGTAAACGCAGGTTTGCGGTAGTGGATGAGGCGCAGATCAAAACTATGCAAAGCGCCGTGAAGGCGCTGCGGACGCTTGGCAATACCGCCGACACAGTATTCCCAGTATTCTTAGTATTCCCAGTCCGCGGGTCGAAACGTCTGCCTGCAAAAGAAAACCGCCGCAGACCTTCGAGGCCTGCAGCGGTCTTTCATGTGCGGCGGGAGGAAAGACGCCGCTCGAAACTGCGTATGCAAACCACCCCCTCCCCGGTAAGACTGCGGGGCGAGGAAGAACGCCCCCGCAACTGTTTCGGGGATGGATCTTTCAGGCAGGTTCCGGCACTTCCGGACAGGCGCGCGGCGGTCCGGCGGAGCGGAAGGATCAATTGCCGTCGAGGCCCTCGGCCTTGAGGTTCTTGATGATGTCCTTGGACTTGGTGTCGGCGGTCTCGTCGGCTTCGCCGCCCAGGGTGACCGTGATACCGGTGATCATCTCCTTGAGACGGTCACTGAAGTTGGCCAGCACGAAGAGGGCCGCCAGAGCGATGACCGCGACCAGGATCACGTACTCCACGAAGGCCTGACCCTTCTCACGTCTTCTGCGCAAAACTCTCATTTCTTCCTCCCTTTCTCGAGGTTGTTTCCGCCGTCCCCGGACGGCATATTGTTGTTTTCGGATCCAAATAATGTTACGGCACGGCTGCCCGCACCAGATTGACCATACGGTCTCCCTCGTCCGCCACGGCGCCCGAGAGCACGATGACCGCCAGAGACAGAATCACCGCGATCACCAGCATGACCGTGAACTCCAGCAGCACCTGACCTTTTTCCTTCTTTTTCAGTTGGTCCCGCCTTTTTTCAGTTTGATCTCGTTCTTTTCGTCGAGGACGATGACCCGTGGCGAGATCCCTTTCGCCTCTTCCTCGCTGCACAGCGAAAAGGCCATGATCGTCACCACGTCTCCCGTCTTGCCCAGCCGGGCGGCGGGGCCGTTGAGGCAGAACTCCCGGCTCCCCCGGACTCCGGGAATGGCGTAGGTCTCGAGCCGGGACCCGTTGTTCCGGTTGGAAACCAGTATTTTCTCGTAAGGCAGGATCTCCGCCTGCTCCAGCAGTTCCGGATCGATGGCCAGACTGCCTTCGTAGTCGATTTCGCACCGGGTTATCCGCGCGGTGTGGATCTTGCCGCTCAACATCATTTTTTGCATTTTTTCCGACTTTTCAGCAAACTTGTGCTTTACATTGCACTGTACACGGTGTAAATTATACCACAAATGCGATTTTGTCAATAGTAAATCTTCGTTCAGGGTGAAAAAAAACGAAAAAATGTGGATTTGACGGCCCGGTCGGGGCCGTCGGACCCCGTCCGTTGTTCTCACCGGAACGGCACTTCAAGGAGAATCGAAGAATGCAGATCAAAGAACGTTCGTTTGCGGGAGTTTCCCGGTGTCTCGAACTCACCGACGGCCGGATCGAACTCATCGCCTCGCTGGAGTTCGGCCCCCGGATCCTTTACTGCGGGCTCAAGGGCGGAGAAAACTTCTTCCGGGTCTTCGACAACTTGGCCGGAGCGGACAAAAGCGTCTGGAACATCTACGGCGGCCACCGGCTCTGGATCGCCCCCGAGATCCCCGCCCGGACCAAGGTCCCCGACAACGATCCCATCGGCTGGCGGCGCGAGGGTGAAAATACCGTCGTCCTCGAAGGAAACGAGGAACCGGCCAACAAACTGGTGAAAAGGATCGCCGTCACCATGGAAGAGGGCAAGGTGAAGCTCCGCCACACCATCGCCAACACCGGATTGTGGGCCAAGGAGCTTTCGGTGTGGTCCCTTTCGGTCTTCGCGCCGGGAACCACGGTGGTGGTCCCCCAGGAAAAGTACCTCGCCCACGGCACGGGGCCGGGGAAGTCCCTGCTGCCCGTCCGCCCCCTGGTGCTCTGGGGCTACACCGACATGGCCGACCCCCGGTTCACCTGGGGAACGAAGGCCGTCCGGATGCGCGAGGCGGGCGGCCCCGCCGGCCCCCTGAAGTTCGGAGTGCTCAACACCCGGAACTTCGCCGCCGCCGTCAACGCAGGCGGCTGCTTCGTCAAGCGCTTCGAGGCCGTCCCCGGCGGGAACTACCCCGACATGGGCTGCAACTGGGAGTTCTACACTGCCCCCGGCATGCTGGAAATGGAGACCCTCACCCCCATGTTCAAGGTGGAGCCGGGGAGCACCGCCGTTTCCTGCGAGGAGTGGGAACTTTACCCCGAAGCCCCCGATTTCGTGCGGGAACTCCTGTAAGGGGTCGGAAAAACTTCAGAAAAATGCGGCTTTTTCAAGGGATAAATTTGAAAAAACGCATAAGTGGAGTTACTTTATAGAGGTGGAATATCCCGCGCGGGGATATCCGGTAAACGTCAGGTGGGATCATCGCCGGGGAAAGAACCGGCGAGAACCACATAATTCGAGGATCTTGAAAGATGTATCGTACTCATACCTGCGGGGAACTCCGCAAAACCGATGTGGGCAGGAAAGTCCGGGTCTCCGGCTGGATCCACAGCGTCCGCGACCACGGCGGCGTGATCTTCATCGACCTGCGGGACCACTACGGCCTCACTCAGGTGGTGGTGGACCCCCAGCAGTCCTTCTACCAGGCGCTGGAAAAGTGGCGGGTCGAGACCGTGGTCCGTTTCGACGGCGAAGTGCTGGCCCGCACTCCCGAAACGGTCAATCCCAAGCTGGCCACGGGCGAGATCGAGATCAAGGCCACCGACATGGAAGTCCTCGGCGAGGCCGAAGTGATCCCCTTCCTCGTGGCGAAGGACGACAGCGCGCCCGAAAACATGCGTCTGCGCTACCGTTTCCTGGACCTGCGCAAGGAAAAACTTCACAAGAACATCATCCTGCGGTCCGAGGTCATCGCCGAGATGCGCCGCTACATGCTGAGCCGGGGCTTCCACGAATTCCAGACCCCGATCCTCACCGCCAGCAGTCCGGAAGGCGCCCGCGATTATCTGGTGCCCTCCCGGCTCCATCCGGGGAAGTTCTACGCGCTGCCCCAGGCGCCCCAGCAGTTCAAGCAGCTGCTGATGGTGGCGGGCTTCGACCGCTATTTCCAGGTGGCTCCCTGCTTCCGCGACGAGGACGCCCGTGCCGACCGCAGTCCCGGCGAATTCTACCAGCTGGATGTGGAAATGAGCTTCGTCGAGCAGGACGACATCTTCGAAGTCCTCGAGGGGCTTTTCGACAGCGTCTTCGCCAAGTTCAGCACCAAGCGCTACACCAAGCCGCCGTTTCCCCGGATCCCCTACCGGGAGTCCATCCGGCGCTTCGGCAGCGACAAGCCCGATCTGCGCAATCCCCTCGAAATGGTGGATGTCTCCGAGTTTTTCAAGGACAGCGAGTTCAAGGCCTTTGCAGGCGTGGTGGCCAACGGCGGCATCGTCACCGCCATCAAGGCGCCCAAGGTGGCGGGCAAACCCCGCAAGTTCTTCGACGACATGATCAAGTTCGCCCAGGAAAACGGCGCCAAGGGCATGGCCTACATCATCTGGCAGGAGGGCACCGAAAAGAGCCCCATCGTCAAGTTCCTCACCCGCGAAGCCATCGACGGTCTCAAGGCCGCGGGCAAGGTGGAGGAGGGCGACGCCCTCTTCTTCCTGGCCGATCAGGAAAAGGTGGTGCGCAAGCTGGGCGGCGCGGTGATCCCCGAACTGGGCCGCCGTCTCGAGCTCATCGACCCCAATGAGTTCAAGTTCTGCTGGATCGTGGACTTCCCCATGTTCGAGGAGGACGAGGAAACGGGCGCCACGATCTTTTCCCACAACCCCTTCTCCATGCCCCAGGGCGGCATGGAGGCGCTGCTCAACAAGGATCCCCTGGACATCCTCGCGTGGCAGTACGACATCGTCTGCAACGGCATCGAACTTTCCTCCGGCGCCATCCGGAACCACCGGCCCGACATCATGTACAAGGCCTTCGAGATCGTGGGCTACGACCGCTCGGTGGTGGATGAGAAGTTCGGCGGCATGATCAACGCCTTCAAGCTGGGGGCTCCTCCTCACGGCGGCATCGCTCCCGGCATCGACCGGACGGTCATGCTCTTGGCCGACGAGCCCAATATCCGCGAAGTCATCGCCTTCCCCTTCAATCAGCAGGCCGAGGACCTGATGATGAATGCGCCTGCCGAGGTGACGCTGAAGCAGCTGCGCGAACTTCATATCCAAGTCAAACTGCCCGGCAAGCCGGCGGAACCCGAAAAGAAAGGATGAGGACCATGCTGAAACGTTTTTTCCTGATCGCACTTCTGTCGTTCTGTGGAGCGCTGCTTCTCGCCGACAAGGCCGATGAAGCCAGGCTGCTGAAATTGATCCCCGCCGGCGCCGAGGGCGTCCTCAGCGTGGATCTGACCGACTGGCTGACCATTCCCGCGGTAGCCAAACAGCTGAAATCCAATGCCGGGATCGCCAAGCTCCGGGCGGATTTCGGTGTCGGCCCCGAGGACCTCGGCGCGTTTGCCGCCTGGGGCGGGGGGGATGACTGGGCCGTTCTGGTCGCCTGGCGCAAAAACGTCACCCCCGAACAGCTCTTCAAGGCACCCCATTTCACCTGCGCCAAGGCCACGATCGAGGGCTCTGTTTTCTACAACATCAGTACCGTGAAGGCCGTCAAGCCCGGAAAGAAGGGCAAGCACGGGAAACGGAAGCACGGCAAGACGCTGAATTTCTGGCTGACCGTGCTCCCCGGCAACGTCTTCTGCTTCGTGCAGGATGCCGCGGCCGGCAACCGTTACCTGAAGTCCATCGCGGGCAGCAAGGCCGGTTTCGCCTTTCCTCAGGCGGTCACCGGTTCCCTGCGGGGCGTCCTGAAAGCCGACCGCCGTCCCGATCTTCCCTGCAAGGGCGGCCAGTTTGGGTTTCAGGTGACCCGTACTCCCAAGACGGTTCTCGAGGGGATCCTTTCGGTCACCGTGAAGAGTGCCGAAGAGGCCGCTCAGCTCAGTTCTCAGGGGATGCTCATGACGAACATGATGCTGGCGAGCGCCATGCAGGATGATCCCGATCTTGCCGTCGATCTGGTCAAATGCCTGAGATTCAACGCTTCCGGACCGGAGTGCTCCCTGACGGTCAAGATCCCCGGCGAACTTCTCGAACGGCTCGGTGAATTTGCCGCCCAACAGGCCGAACAGAAAATGGCCGAGAAGGCACGGAAGGCCGCCAAACCCGCGGCTCAGCCCGCTGCCAAAACCGCCGCCAAGCCCGCCGCCAAGCCCGCCGCCGAGCCCGCCGACAAACCCGTTGCCCAGCCCGGTGCCAAGTGAAGTTCTCTCTGCGAAAAGTCGGTGCCGCGGCGGCGGCGGTGATCTTCATCGCCGCCGCGGTGACCGCTTTCGTCAACGGAACTCCGGGTGACTTTCTGGTCGACGACACCCTTTACCGGAAGGAGATCTCCAGTGCGGCCAAGCGCCACGGTCTGCCTCCCGCGCTGGTCCGGGCGGTGGTTTTTCAGGAAAGCCGCTTCAACTCCCGGTGCCGGGGGAAGAAGGGCGAGATCGGGCTCATGCAGATCATGCCCTCCGGGGCCGTGGCCGACTGGGCACGGGTCCACAAGGTCCGGGAGCCGGGCGAGGACGAGCTCTTCGATCCGAAGATGAACCTCGAGATCGGCTGCTGGTTTCTCGGCCGGGCCGTGCGCCGCTGGCAGGGATACCGGGACCGCTATGAACTGGCTCTCGCCCAGTACAACGCCGGCGAAAGCCGGGCCAACCGCTGGAAGCCGGAAAAGCGCAGCGGGGCCGTCCTGCCCCGGATCACCATTCCCGGCACCAGGCGCTACGTGATGCAGATAATGAAACGTTACCGGAAATATCGCACATGAGAAGAACGAACCGCATCGCCTTTCTGCCGGCACTCCTTTGTGCCGCGGCGTTTACCGTCGCGGGAGCCCCCCAACCCCCCGAGGTGAGGAATTTCGATTTCGCCGATCCCGTCGCGATGAAAAACTCGTGGGTTTGCGGGGGGAAGCAGTTCGGCGTGCCTCTGACCGATTTTTACATCGTGAACTGTCCTTCCGCCCGGAACGGCAGGGCGCTTGCGGTCAGCGCCAAAAAATCTTCCGGTCTGCTGGTCACTCAGGTTCCGGAGTCGGTCTGGCGCAAGTTTCCCGTGCTCCGCTGGCGCTGGCGGGTGATCAAAAAAGTCTCCTTCACAGGGAAGGAGCCGGACGATCAGGCCGCGGCGGTTTATTTCGGTGACGGCACCATGCTCAGAAAGTTCATGGTGGGTTACCGGTGGGAGCATGCCTCTCCCCTGGGCGATGAAAGCCAGCTGGCCTATGTCGGCGGCACGCTGGTGCGGCGCATCTGCATGCGCAACGCCGAGGCGCTGACGGGCAAGTGGTATCTGGAAGAGCGGAATGTGGTCGAGGATTTCCGGCGGGCCTTCGGACGGCTGCCGCAGGGCAATTGCGGACTGACGATCGGAGGCAACTCCCAGTATTCCGGGAGCGAGACTCTGGTGCAGATCGATTTCATCGAGTTTTGTTCCGTCGGGGAGAAGGCCGGGAAGCCCCCCGTGCAGGACAAGAAAACTTCGGAAAGGAAAAACGACAAATGAAAACGGCTCTGTTCGCTTTTGCTCTGGGCTACGGGGAGATCCTCGTCATATTGCTGATTCTGCTGCTGGTTTTCGGGGCCAAGCGGATCCCCGAACTGGCCCGTTCCCTGGGCCGGGCCTCCCGTGAATTCAAGGACGCCAAGGACGGCGTGATCTCCGAACTCGAGAAAGAGCCGGGCCCGTCGAAGGAAAACGCGCAGGATCCCGGCAAGGAAGACAAGGCCGCGCCGCCCGAAAAGAAAGGCTGAAGGAGCCTGCCCCATGAACAGTTCCGGCGGGTTGCTGGATCATCTCGAAGCGCTCCGGGGCACTTTGCTCTGGTGCGTCGGCGCGGTGGTCCTGCTGACGATCCCCGGCATGATTTTCGCTTCCCCGGTGCTCCTGTGGTACGTGAAGCAGGTTTGCCCGCAGGGGATGGAGCTTCACTACTTCACCCCCCTCGAACCCCTGATCGTCGAACTCGAACTGGGGCTGCTTCTGGGAGTTTTGGCTTCTCTGCCGGTGCTCCTGCTCAAACTGGGTGAGTTCATCTCTCCCGGACTTTACGGTCACGAAAGGCGCTGGTGCGTCTTTTTCCTCGTTTCGTCGCTGCTGCTCATGGGGATCGGCATCACCGTGGCCCTGTGGGCGGTGGTGCCCATGGTCATGCGCTTTTCCGGGGGCTACGCCGCCGAGGGCTTGCGGCCCGTCATCGGATTGGCCGGATTCCTGCGGATGGCGGGGCTTCTGGCCGCGGGCTTCGCCGTCGTCTTCGAGCTGCCCGTGGCTTTGCTGCTGGCCATCCGTTTCGGACTGGTCAAGGTCGAGACCCTGCGCCGCCGCCGTCCGTTGCTGGTGGTTCTGCTTTTCACCGGGGCGGCTCTGCTGACGCCTCCCGACGTGGTGAGTCAGCTGCTTCTGGCTCTGCCCGGCTGGCTGCTTTTCGAAACGACGCTTCTCGTCGGTTCCTGGATCGCTCCCCGCGAGGCGGAAGAAGAGGCAGGGACGGGGGCGGCGGTTCCCGCCGCTTCGGAGCCGGACCCCGTGGCGGCGGGTGACGCGGACGCTCCGGAGCAGGGGGCTTCCGGCTCGTTCACCGACGATTCCGACTACCGCCGGGCGGCGAGAAAGAAGAGGAGGATCCGGCCCCTGTGAGGAGCGGGGCCGTCGGCATTCGAAGAAAAGAAGAGGAGAAAGGCTTGTTTCCGTATGAAAAGGAGTGTGCTTGTCGTGCTTGCCGTCGCCGTCGTCGTTGCGGCGGTATGTGTCTGCTGGTGTTTTTTCCGCGACAGCGACGAAAGGCGGATCCGCCGCACCCTGGAGGAGCTGTGCGAGATCGGCTCCAAAAGTCCCGGTGAAAACGCGGCGCTGGGGGCCCTCAAGGCCAACCGGGCGGACCATGTCTTCGCGCCCGTGTGCCGGTTCGATTTCGCCCGTCAGGTCGTGGACGGCGCCCTGACGCCCACCGAAACGGGGGCCCGGATCCTGCGGCTCCAGGGCATGTTCGACCGGATCTCGCTGGGCTTCAGCGAGCTGGAGATCGCCGTTTCGGGAGATAAGGCGAACGTCGCCTTTTCCGGCTCCTTCAAGGGCCGTCTGAAGTACGGCGACGCCCGCGACGTGGACGAAATAAGGGAAATCGAGGCGGAACTCGCCCGGCAGAAGGACGGCCGGTGGAAATTCACCCGCATGAGCTTCCGTCAGGTGCTGGAAAAATAGTATCTTTTGTTTCCTTTTTCAAGCACCTGGGCAAACTTTCCGGAAAATTCCGTCAGGGAACCGTTTTCCGTGCGGACGGGCAGGGAATGAGAGGAACCTGGAGCAGGCCGCGCCGCTTTCCCCGGCGGTTTTACTTGAGGTCCATGAGGGAACGGCCCTTGCGCCCCGCTTCGAAGATGGCCCGGATCTCGCTTGTCGTGAGACACCGGTTCCAGATCGCGAGATCGTCCATGCAGCCTTCCAGGTTGGCGGCGTTGCCGCCCCCGGCAGGCTGGGAGACGTAGAGGGGCCTCCCGTTGTTCAGCGTTCCGGGGCACTTCTCCACGAAGTGGTAGAGAAAACCGTCGTTGCGGCCCTGATAGAAGCAGAGGGCGTCATCCGGCGTGACCGTGAGGGCGTAAAAGGTCCACCGGTTCGGTTCCGTATCGAACGTTCCCAGCTCGAAGGCCGCTTTTCCCCCGGAATCCTTGAAATTCAGCACCAGCCCGCGCACGTTCGACCGGGACCAGGTCTGCCTCGCGGCGGAAATGAAAAATCCCACCTTGTCGGTTTCGGATTGGAGCTTGTTCCCGATGACCACGGAGTCCCCCGGCTGTTTGGCCGGGACCCGGAGCCAGAAGGTCATGGTGAAAAGACGGCCCTTTTCGGGTTTGAATTTTTCCGTTCCCTCGAAGACCATGCCCTGCGGCGCGAATTTTCCGTCTTTCGTCTTGACGTCGGAAGCGTTCAGCACCGTGTCGAAGAGCATGTGCCGCCGCCACGAAGAGCTGACGCCTGTCCCCACCTGCGTACACTTGACGGCGGCGCTGCCCCGGTTGGCGGGAACAGGCCTGCGCGAAAAGATCATGTGGAGCGCCAGTCCGTCGGTGAGCTTGCGCGGTATTTCCGCAGTTCGGGCCGGGGTGATGACCTTGCCGTCCAGACCCATTTTCGAGGTGTCGATGCCCAGAAATTCCAGGGCCGTCACCGGCAGGTCGGCGACACAGGGCGTTCCGGCGATCCGCCCGGAGGGGATGTTCCTTCCGGCCACGATCAGGGGCACGGTGTTGGACTGTCCCCCCGGCTGGCCGTGGCCCGTGGAATAGCCGCCGTGGTCGGCGGTGACGAGGATGAGCCAGTCCTCATTTGCGAACTCCTTGCGGCGGGAAATGGCTTCCAGCGTCTGCCCCAGATATTTGTCCGCGAGGAATGAGGCGGGCGCGTAGAAGTTCCCGTAGGGGTAGAATCCGGAACCGTGGCCGCCCCCGTCGGGTGAGTTGATGTAGTACATGAGCGCGTCCGGACACGTCTTTTCGGTTATCAGTTTCGCGGGAATGTTGACGGCGTTGACCCAGTCGCTCCCGAAGCCACGGGGAACCAGAGGCGTGGGGTCGATCTTGCCGCTTTCGCCCCAGGCGAAGACGAAGAACACCTTCTTTTCCGGCTGAGCTTTCACCAGACGGTGGAGCCACGAGGGCCACTCCTTCCAGTTGCCCTTGGGCGTGTCGCCGTTGCGGAAGACCTTGTGCTTGGCCGCCGTGACCCCCGTGGCGATGGCGGTGTGGTTGGGGGCGCTGTGGGCGACGGTGTCCAGAATGGTCCGGGCGGAGTCGGTCCACGCGCCCTTGTAGCCCGGTTTCCAGGCGCCGTTTTTGAGTTTCAGCAGCGTGGGCAGCTGGAAATTTTCCACCGCGTCGGCCCGAAGACCGTCCATCATGACGATGAGGACCTTTTTCTTGAGGGGGGCTCCGTTCAGGGCGCAGAGGCTGAACAGCAGCACGGCGATGAGGGCGAGATGTTTCATGTCGATACTCCTTGGATGGGTTTATGATGAAGTGTCAGAAGACGAGTTTTCCTTTGGCGTCGGAGGTGCTCGTGTAGGTGATTTGGTCGGGGTTGTACTCCCAGATGTATTCCGCGTTCCTGATCCCGGCTCCGGCGTTGAAGGGCCACGCTTCGCCCGGTGCGGGCGTCCGCCCGAAAACGGCGAAGGGCAACGTCACTTCGGCGGAAATTTCCCCCGGCTCGAGGGCCACGCCGGGAGCGGGAAAGGCGACGCTTCCCATCCGTCCCGGCTGGATCCTGTATTTTTCCCCCTGCCCGCCGTTTTCAGCGCAGCTCTTCTCGAGTTTGTACCAGGCGGGCCGGGGGGAGGTGAAGCGGGCGGGGAAGAAGAACATGTTTTTCCGGTCCGGCCCCAGATAGATGTGGATGTAATAGTCCTTCATCAGCTCCTTGCGGGCGTGGGACAAAACGAAGGTGAACTTCACCGCCTCCCCGCTCCGGGCCGCCCGGTACTTGATGGTGACGGGACGGAAATGCGCCGGGATCTCCAGCTGACGGTGACGGGGCATCAGGTACTGCCACTCCGGAGCCCCGACCTTCATGCTCCTCCCTGTCATCCGGATGCCGTATTTGCGCAGTTTGACCGCGCCCCAGTTGAAGGGGGCGTACAGCGTGGCCGAGAGGCGGCCCCCGCCCATGAGCTGGTCCAGCGCGGCTCCGCCGAAGAGCACGTTGCCCCCCGCCGTGAGCACTCCCTTTTTGTTCCGGGGGAGCGATTTGAGGAATCGTTCCCGCTTCTCCACCGCCGAGAGGAGTTTCTCCCAGTTTTCGGCGGACTGCTGCCGCTGCCAGCGGGCGAAGGCCTGCGCGCCCCTTGCCGTGAGCTTCAGGTAATCGAACTCCGCCCGCGCCTGAGCGAGGAGGGGACGGCGGCACTTCTTTTCAGCCTGAGCGAGGAGCGAATCCAGCTTCCGCAGGATCTCTTCAGGGTAGCGTAACTCGAAGAGCGCGATGTTTTTCCGGTGTCTGCTCCGACCCTTGAGCAGGGCCGGGTCGTTCCAGTCGATCTCGGCGGAGTTCTTCAGCTCCAGTTCCAGCCGGCTGTCCAGCAGACGGTAAAAGGCGGTCATTTCGTCCGCGGCTCCGGGGAAGGCGAAACGGCAGTACCGGGCGAGGAGCGCATCCGCGTCGACGGCGGGATTTTGGAGCATCTTCCCCCAGATGTAATAGGCCGGACCGCAGAGGCCCTGAAGCTCCCCGAAGCCGCAGCGGTAAAGTCCCCGGATGCCGTGTTTGCGGTACCCGGCCGCCTCGCGGCGGAGGAACGCGAGGGAGCACCGGGGCGTGTACCCTTCGGGATTGTAGATGCCCCAGATGTAGAGGTAGGCGCTGAAGGCGCCGACCTTGTACCCCTGCCACGACGCGATGGTGGTCTCATTGAAGGGGGCCAGTTCGATCCAGACGTTCGGGGGGAACTCCCGGAAGGACTTCGGCGGGGTCCGGGTGGGGCCGTAGGCCATGATCGCCACCTTTTTGCCGGGACGGTCCTTCAGGAAGCGCAGGGCCATATCCCTGTGCATGATCCAGAGCTTTTCGCCCCACACGGGATCCTTGTCGTATGCGGAGCCGCCCGGCTTGCCCGCGGGCCGCAGACCGCAGAATGCGGCGCATTTCGCGCACTGGCAGGGCGTCCAGGAATCGGCCTGCCCCAGTTGGACCATCTGCGTCCCCCGGTCGGCCTGTTCCAGCAGATTCCTGTAGATGAGTTCCCGGACCTGCGGATTCGAGATGCAGAGCTGATTGAACCGGCCGGGGAGCCGTTTCCCGTTGAGCAATGCGAAGTATTCGGGATGGGACTTGAAGAACTTCGCCGCCGGGACCGCCGCCGGATGGCTGTGGCCCCCGAGGGACTTGTAGAAGTTGTGCGCGTAGAGGGCGTTGGTCGCCAGATCGTACTCCACCCGCTTGGAGCGGCTGGAACAGTAGATGATCTCGGGCTTCACGCGGAGCGAAAAGTTGTCGGGCAGAAGGATCTTTTTCTGCGGGGCTATGCACTGCTTCAGGGGCACGGGGGCGTAGAAACAGCTGCCGCAGAACCGTTCCAGAAATTCGATGACCGCCTTCAGCGTCCCCGATTCGAATTCCGCATGCTTCACGGAGTCGCCGGGGGAGTCGGACCCCGTGAGAAAGACGCGGTCCTTCCCGATGTCGATCCGGTACTCCCACGGGGCGTACCGGGCGGGGAGCAGTTTCCGGCTCCGGGCCTCGGCGGTGGGCCCGATGAAAATGGCCGGGGTCCCCGGCGCGTACTCCTTTTCAGGAAGAACCTTCAAATCGGCTCCGGAAGCCTTCTTGAGCATGTCGCGGAGCAGGGCGGCTCCGTGACGGCTCCGGCCCCCTGCGTGGACGATGACGAAGGCGCTTTTGCCGCCGTCGACGAGGGACTGCTCCGCCGCGAGGGGGAGGGCGGAAAAGACGGCGAACAGCAAAATCCCCGCCGCCATCAAGGGGTTGCCTTTCATTTCGATTTCCTTTTTTTCAGTTTGCGGAAAATGAAGACGAGCCAGAGTCCCGCGAAGGCGCACATGACGGGCAGCGCGGGGATCTGGTAGCGGGGCGCGCAGATAGGGCCGGGCAGAAAGAGATAGAACTCCGCGAAGGCGAGAAAGAGCAGGAGCAGGAAGAATCTCTTGCGGAATCTCAGCACCGCTCCGCAAAGCACCGCGGCGCAGCCGAGGTAGACGAGACCGGTGAAAAGGAGCAGCGGCAGCAGGGCGCAGGGCAGGTACCAGCGTCCTTCGAAATAGTGGTCCACGGCGGCGATGAGCCCCCGGCGGGTCAGGACCTCCATGGTCCCCCGGTCGGAACGGGTGAGGCCCGCCAGTTCGAAGAGGGTGGGGGCGTCGGGGAGGAGGATCCGGTGCCAGTTGAAGTGCTGTTTCAAGGCGATGAAGGGGTGGGCGGCGATGATCTTCTTCAGCCGGGCGATCTTCCACTCTTCCCGGCTCTTTTCATCGGGGAAGCGGGTCTTGTCCAGAAAGAGGGTGTCGAACTCCTGACGCAGACGCTGTTTTTCATCTTCGTAGCTGCTTTTGTTGGCTTCGGCCAGGATCATGGCCCCGTTCTGGTGGAGCATGGCCCCCGTGTTGGTGTCGATGCACCAGGGAGCCCCCGCGGCGGCGTTCCGGGCCATCCAGGGCAGCAGGACCGCCGCGTAGATAAGGACGGCCCCGAGGGTGTTCAGCGCCTTGTGCCGCCGGTCGATCCCGGAGAGGAACCACAGCAGCACCAGCGCCGGAGCGAGCCAGGGCAGATTGATGGGCCGGATGAGGGTCCCCAGTGCCGCCGTGAGGACGCTCAGCAGAAAGTCCCCGCTCCTTTTCCGGCGATAGAAGCGGATGAAGAAGAAGAACTGCCACGCGGCGAAGAAGCCGAAAAGGGTGTCCGACAGGAGCATGGGGGCATTGGCGATGGCGGTCAGGTTCAGGGCCATCAGCGCAGTCGCGGCGAGGGCCGCGCGGGAGCCCGCCAGCAGCCGGGTCCCGGCCCAGACGGGGAGGAGCGTCAGGGTGCTGAGGAGCACCCCCGCCAGCGCCAGCAGCAGCCGGTGGTGGTGTTCGGAAGCGAGCCGCGCCCCCGCCGCCAGCCAAATGTAGCCCGGCGCCCGGCCCGTTCCGGAAAATTCACCGGAGATCAGGGCCTTTGCGGGCTCCAGGTAGGTGGGGGTGTCGGGTCGGGCGATCCGCTCCGGAAAACCGAGTGCCATCAGCGTCGGGATCAGCCGCGCGGCGAAGGCCGCCGCCAGGATCAGGAGCAGTAAGGTGATGGCCGTTTTCCGGTTCATGGGGCCGATGTCCGTCAATCCCGGCGGATCAGCACCAGCGTCTGGTCGTCGGACTGGCTTTCTTCGTAGTCCATGACCCGCCGCGCGATGGATTCGGTCACCTCTTCGAGGGTCCCCTTTTCGGAACAGGCGCTTTCGAAGGTCGCCACCAGCTGTTTCTGGCCGAACTCATTGCCTTCGGCGTCCACGGCTTCGGTGAAGCCGTCCGAATACATCATCACCGTGGTCCCCGGTTCGATGGCGATGCAGATGGTGTCGAATTTGACCAGTCGGGCGGGGAGGATCCCCAGCGCCGCGCCCCGCGGCGACATGATCCGAATGTGCTTGTGGACGAAGGTCACCAGATCGGTGTGGCCCGCACGGGCGAATTCGAGCAGCATCCGGCGCTTGTCGAGAAGACAGCAGCCCAGGGTGATGAAGCGGTCGGCATCGGTGTCCCGGTTCAGCTTGTCGCTGAGCTTGCAGAGAAAATCGTGGAGCGTGGTGAAGTTGTCCGCAAGGGAGCGGGCCACGCTCCTCGTCATGGCGGTGAGCATGCAGGCGGGGATCCCTTTGCCGCAGGCGTCGGCGATCATGACCAGCATCCGGTCCTCGTCGATCTTGATGAAGTCGTAGAAGTCGCCGTTGACCTCCTTCGCCGAACGGGAGTAGGCGTGGACGATGAACTCGCCCCAGCGGGGATTGCCCTTGGGCAGCAGGGACTGCTGGAGCGCCCGGGCCAGCTCCAGCTCCTGATCGATCCGGTCCCGGCGGCTGATCTCGCCGTAGGCCGTGACCAGATTGTGGACCATGAGCACCTGGGGCGCCAGCAGTTTGAGCCGCTCGAACTGGTTCTGCGAAAAGGGTTTTCCGTGCTGGCGGCGGTTGTTGACGGCGCAAATCACGCCCACCAGCGCTCCGTCCCGGATCATGGGAGCGGCCATGACGCCGCCCAGATTCCGCTGTTCGGGGTAACCGGCGAAACGTTCGTCCTGCGCGCCGGAGGGGACCTGCTCCGCCTGCCGCGAAAGGATCATGCCGCCCAGGAACCCCTCGCCCGCGGGGATCGTTTCCCGCTTGAGCGTTTCGAGCAGGTGGCGGCGGCGGGTGAAGACCAGCTTGTTGGCGGTCTTCACGAGAGGATAGGTGCCGTAGACGCTGACCCCCCTGAGCGCTCCGTTGTCGATGAGGTAGATGGCGACGGATTCGCTGTCGGTCTGTTCGCCGATGTGGATCGCCGCGGCGTTCATGGCGCCGACGAAGCCCTCCTCACCCTTGATCCCTGCGGAAAAACGGGTGAGGAAGTTGGAAATTTCCCGGCGTCTGGACTCCGACTCATCCAGCGTGGCGCGGAGCCGGAATATGGTGTTGGCGTAACGGAACAACAGTACCGACAGCACGATGACCGTCAGTACAAGCAGGAAGATGGCGGCTATGGCGAGTTGTTCCATCTTCTCCGCTCCGGGTCACTTGCCCGCCTGGTATTCCTGCAGCGACTTCAGTTCGGATTCTCCGGCTTTCGCCTCCCGGATCCCGGCCACGGTGGCCTTGGCGGCCGCGATGGTGGTCATGTAGGGGATCTTGTACTGGATCGCCAGCATCCGGATGTTGCTGTCGTCGATCTTGCTCAGACGGCCCAGGGGCGTGTTGATGATGAGGGCCACTTCACGGTTCTTGATGAGGTCGGAAACGTTGGGACGGCCTTCGTTGAGCTTGCACACGGTCTTGTGAGGAATGTTGTTTTCGGCGAGGAACTGCCCGGTGCCCGAGGTGGCGATGAGTTCGAAGCCCAGATCGCACAGATCGGTGACGATGGGGAGCAGTTCGCCCCGTTCCCGCTGGGCCACCGAGACCAGCACCTTGCCGCCGAGGGGCAGGGGCATCCCCGCCGCCTGCTGGGACTTGAAGTAGGCCATGCCGAAGGTGTTGGCCATGCCCATGACTTCGCCCGTGGCGCGCATTTCCGGACCCAGCACCGGGTCCACTTCGGGGAACATGTTGAAGGGGAAGACCGCCTCCTTGACGCCGAAATAGGTGGAGGGCTGGGGCCGCAGATAGGCCTTGCAGTCTTCCAGCTTGGCGCCCAGCATCAGGAGCGTGGCCACCTTGGCCAGCGGCACCCCCGTGACCTTGGCCACCACGGGCACGGTGCGGGAGGCTCTGGGATTGGCCTCGATGATCCAGACCTGATCTTCGCAGACGGCGTACTGGACGTTGAGGATACCCACCACGTTGAAGTCTCTGGCGATGAGGGCGGAGTGCTCCGCGATGGTCCGCAGATGGCGCTCGGGCAGGGTCGGCGGCGGGATGGAGCAGGCGGAGTCGCCGGAGTGGATGCCCGCGAGTTCGATGTGTTCCATGACCGAGGCCACGAAGATGTTCTGGCCGTCGGAAACCGTATCCACTTCGCACTCGATGGCGTGGGCGAGGAACCGGTCGATGAGCATGGGATATTCGGGGCTCACCTGGATGGACTCCACGGCGTACTGCTTCAAACTTTCCTCATCGTAGATGACCGCCATGCCCCGGCCGCCCAGCACGAAGGAGGGCCGCACCATGACGGGATAGCCCACCTCGCGGGCCACCTTGACCGCCTCCTCGAGGGAGCGCGCGGTGCCGCTCTTGGGCTGCTTGATGCCCAGCGCGATCATCCGCTCGCGGAAATATTCCCGGTCCTCGGCCAGCCGGATCCCTTCGGGCTGGGTGCCGATGATGCGGACGCCCGCGTCCTTGAGCTCCTGCGCGATGTTGAGGGGCGTCTGCCCGCCGAACTGGACGATGGCTCCTTCGGGATTTTCCTTGCGGTAGATGGCCAGCACGTCCTCCACGGTCAGAGGCTCGAAATAGAGCTTGTCGCTGGTGTCGTAGTCGGTGGAAACCGTTTCGGGGTTGCAGTTGATGAGCACCGACTCATACCCTTTTTCGCGTAGCGTCAAGGCCGCGTGGACGCAGGTGTAGTCGAATTCGATGCCCTGTCCGATCCGGTTGGGGCCGCCGCCCAGGACGAGGATCTTGCGGTTGGCGGAAACGGGGACCTCGTCGGGCACGTCGGCGTAGGTGGAGTAGTAGTATTCCGCGTTCTCGACGCCGGAAACGGGGACCTTGCAGAAACGGGCGTGGCACTTGACTTCGTCCCGGCGCTGGCGCACCGTCGTTTCCGGCACGTTGAAAAGCTTGGCGAGATACTTGTCCGAGAAGCCGAACTGCTTGGCCTTGACGAAGGTGGCGTCGTCCAGATTGAGGAAGTTGATCTTGGCCAGTTCGTTCTCGAACTGGGCGATCTCCCAGATCTCCTCGAGGAAGAAACGGTTGATGGAGGTGAGCTTTACGGATTCATCCACCGTAAGCCCCTTCTTGAAAGCCTCGTACAGATGGAAGAAGCGGTTGCTCGAAGGCTTGGCGCAGAGGGGCTTGAGCTCCTCCAGCGTCAGGGGTTCGATCTTCTTGACCAGACCCGGACCGGAACGGCCGATCTCGAGGGAGCGGATGGCCTTCTGGAAGGCTTCCTTGAAATTCTTGCCGATGCTCATGACCTCGCCCACGGCCTTCATCTGGGTGCCCAGATGGTCTTCGGCCTGCGGGAATTTCTCGAAGGCCCAGCGGGCGAACTTCGCCACCACGTAGTCGCCCCAGGGTTCGTACTTGTCGAGGGTCCCCTTTCTCCAGTAGGGGAGCTCGTCGAGGGTGATGCCCGAGGCCAGCTTGGTGGAGACCTGAGCGATGGGGAACCCGGTGGCCTTGGAGGCCAGCGCGCTGGAGCGGCTGGTCCGGGGGTTGATCTCGATGACGATGATCCGGCCGTCCTTCGGGTTGTAGGCGAACTGGACGTTGCAGCCGCCGTTGAGACCGATGGCGTCGATGATCCGGTAGCTGTAGTCCTGCAAAGTGTCCTGAACTTCCTGCGGCACGGTCATCATGGGGGCTACACAGAAGCTGTCGCCCGTGTGGACGCCCATGGGATCCACGTTCTCGATGAAGCAGACGGTGATCTTGTTGCCCTTCTGGTCGCGGACGACCTCGAGTTCCAGCTCTTCCCAGCCGATGACGCACTCTTCTATGAGGACCTGCCCGATGAGGCTGGCGGCCAGTCCGCGGGTGATGACCTTGCGGAGCTCCTCCACGTTGTAGACGATGCCGCCGCCGGTGCCGCCCATGGTGTAGGCCGGACGCAGGACCACGGGATATCCCAGTTCCGCGGCGATCTTTTCGGCCTCTTCCACGGAGTAGCTGGGCTCGGACTTGGCCATGGGGATCCCCAGGCGGTTCATGGTGTTCTTGAACTCGATCCGGTCTTCGCCCCGTTTGATGCCTTCCAGGTCCACGCCGATGACCTCGACGTGATACTTGTCGAGGACGCCCGCGTCGTGGAGCGAGGCGGAAAGGTTGAGAGCGGTCTGTCCGCCCAATGTGGGCAGCAGGGCGTCGGGACGTTCCCGCTCGATGATCCGGGCGAGACTGTCCACGGTCAGGGGTTCGATGTAGGTATGATCGGCCATGCCGGGGTCGGTCATGATGGTCGCGGGGTTGGAGTTGACCAGAACCACCTCGTATCCCAGGCCCCGGAGCGCCTTGCATGCCTGGGTGCCGGAGTAATCGAATTCGCAAGCCTGTCCGATGATGATCGGTCCGGAACCGATGATCAATACCTTCTTGATGTCATTCCGCTTCGCCATTTTTCCATTCCTTTGATGGTTTCATTTTAACCGATAATATACCATCGGAATCCGGTTTTGTCAAGGCAAAGGAGGCCCATTTCCCCAAAAAAAACGCTTTCCGGGGAGCCCGGACCGGAAGCGGCCCCTTTTTCCCAAAAAAAACGCCCCGGCGGACCGGGGCGTTCGGGAGCGGGAAGCAGTTCGGTTACTGCATCACTTCGCCGAGGGTCTTGTAGAAGGTCATGCGGCGTTTCGCATCTTCTTCGGCGCGGGCCAGCAGCGCTTCGGCGTTCTTGGGATCGGCCTTGAGGAGCTGCTTGTAGCGGTTCTCGCTGAGGATGAATTCCTGATAACTGGCCGTGGCGTCCTTGGTCTCCCAGACGAAGGGCTTCTCGGCGTTCTCGGGATTGTAGCGGTAGAGCGGCCAGTAACCGGCTTCCACCGCCCGCTTCTGTTCGACCTGGCTCTTGGACATGTTGATGCCGTGGAGCATGCAGGGCGCGTAGGCGAGGATGATGGAGGGGCCCTTGTGGGCTTCGGCTTCGCGGATGGCGGTCAGAGCCTGCTGCCGGTTGGCGCCCATGGAGATGGAGGCCACGTAGACGTTGCCGTAGCTCATGCACATGAAGCCCAGGTTCTTCTTGGTCATGCGCATGCCGGAGGCCGCGAAGAGGGCCACCGCGCCGATGGGGGTGGACTTGGAAGCCTGCCCGCCGGTGTTGGAGTAGATCTCGGTGTCGAGGACGAGGATGTTCACGTTCCGGTCCTGAGCGACCACGTGGTCCAGACCGCCGAAGCCGATGTCGTAGGCCCAGCCGTCGCCGCCGATGATCCACACGGACTTGTCGACGAAGTAATCCTTGAGTTCGGCGATCTTGGCGACGACCTCGCGGATCTCGCCTTCGCACTTGCACTCGGAGCGCTTGGCCAGCATCTCGCCGATCTTCTTCTGGTTGGCGATGGCGGCGGCGTCAGTGGCGTCCCAGTTGGCCAGAGCGTACTCGAAGGCCGCCCTGAGTTCGGCACAGGGCACACCCAGTTCCAGAGCCCGGTTGACCAGATCCTTCAGCTGGATGCGGTTGGTGTCCACGGCGACGCGCATGCCGAAGCCGTACTCGGCGTTGTCCTCGAAGAGGGAGTTGGCCCACGCGGGACCGCGGCCTTCCTTGTCCTTGCAGTAGGGCAGGCTCGGGAAGCTGCCGGAGTAGATGGAGGAGCAGCCCGTGGCGTTGGCCACGATCATCCGGTTGCCGAAGAGCTGGCTGACCATCTTGACGTAGGGAGCTTCGCCGCAGCCGGCGCAGGCGCCGTTGAATTCGAAATAGGGCTGCTTGAACCCGAGGCCCTTGACGTTGGCTTCGGTGGTGCCGCCCATCTCGTTGTCGGGCAGAGCGGTGACGAATTCCACGTTGGCCTGCTGACCTTCCTTGCGTTCGCCGGCGGCGGAGACCAGGGTCAGGGCCTTTTCCTTGGCGATACAGGTTTCGACGCAGACGCCGCAGCCGAGGCAGTCGTCCACGAAGACCTGGATCCGGTACTTGAGCCCCAGTTCCTTCTTGACGGGGGGCTTGGCGTCCACGGCGGTGAAGCTCGCGGGAGCCTTTTCCAGATCGGCGGGAGCGATCAGCTTGGCGCGGATCGCGGCATGGGGACAGGACATGACGCACTGGTTGCACTGGATGCACTTGGCGGCATCCCAGCGGGGGACCTTGGGGGCCACGCCGCGCTTTTCGAAGCAGGCGGTGCCGGTGGGCATGGAGCCGTCGTAGCTCATGGCGGAAACGGGCACGGTGTCGCCCTTCTGCTCCAGCACGGGCTTCATCAGCTTCACGGCGAATTCACCCATGGCGGGGGTGAACTTCTCGGCGGGCACGTAGCACTCGCCGGGGGCGGCGGGAACGGCGACCTTGGTCAGGCCGTCCAGAGCCTTGTCGACGCAGAGCTTGTTCTGATCGACCACTTCCTGGCCCTTCTTGGCGAACTTCTTTTCGATCCCCTTCTTGATGTAGCCGATGGCCTTCTCTTCGGGGATGATGCCCGCCAGCTTGAAGAAGCAGGTCTGCATGATGGTGGAAATGTACTTGGGGCTGCCCACTTCGAGGGCGACCTTGAGGGCGTCCACCACGTAGAAGTTGACCTTCTTGGCGATGATGGTTTCCTGCATCTCCTTCGTCAGAGTGGCGAAGGCCTTGTCGGCGGGAGCCGAGGTGTTGAGCATGAAGGTGCCGCCGTCCCTGATGGTGGAGATCATGTCGTACATGCCGATGTAGGCCGGGTTGTGGCAGGCCACGAAATCGGGAGCGGTGATCAGGTATTCGCTGGTGATGGGCTTGTCGCCGAAACGCAGGTGGCTGATGGTGATGCCGCCGGACTTCTTGGAGTCGTAGGCGAAATAGGCCTGCACGTACTTGTCGGTGTTGTCGCCGATGATGGCCACGGAGTTCTTGTTGGAACCCACGGTGCCGTCGGACCCGAGACCCCAGAACATGCAGCTGGTGGTGCCGGCGGGTTCGGTGACGATGGTCTCGTCGATGGGCAGGGACAGGTGGGTGACGTCATCGTCGATACCGACGGTGAAGTTGTGGAAGCACTTGCCGTCCAGATGCTTGTAGATGGCGAGGGCCATGGAGGGCGTGAACTCCTTGCTGGCCAGACCGTAGCGGCCGCCGACGACGGTGATGTCCCGGTCGGCGAGAGCGGCCTTGACGTCCAGATAGAGGGGTTCGCCGTAGCAGCCGGGCTCCTTGCAGCGGTCCAGCACGGCGACCTTCTTGACGGAAGCCGGGATCGCCTTGGAGAGGGCGGAAATGTCGAAGGGACGATAGAGCCGGACCTTGACCAGACCCAGCTTGGCGCCCTTGGCGTTGAGGTAGCCGATGGCCTCTTCGATGGTCTCGCAGGCGGAGCCCATGGCCACGATGACCTTGTCGGCATCGGGAGCGCCGACGTAGTCGAAAAGATGGAGCTGACGGCCGGTGAGGGCGGCCACCTTGTCCATGTACTTCTGGACGACGCCGGGCAGGGCGGCGTAGATCTTGTTGGTGGTCTCGCGGCCCTGGAAGTAGACGTCGGGGTTCTGGGCCGCCATCTTGGCGTAGGGAGCCTCGGGGCGCAGAGCGCGCTGGCGGAATCTTTCGATGTACTTCATGTCGACCAGGGACTTCATGTCGGCGTAGTCGAGAAGTTCCACTTTCTGGTATTCGTGAGAGGTCCGGAACCCGTCGAAGAAGGCCAGGAAGGGCACTTCGCTCTCGAGGGTGGCCAGATGGGCAACAAGAGCCATGTCGTGGGTTTCCTGGATGGAGGCCGCGGAAGTCATGGCGAAACCGGTGGCCCGGCAGGCCATCACGTCGGAGTGGTCGCCGAAGATCGACAGGGACTGGGCCGCCAGCGCACGGGCGGAAACATGGAACACGGTCGGGAGCATTTCGCCGGCGATCTTGTACATGTTGGGGATCATCAGCAGCAGGCCCTGACTGGCCGTATAGGTGACGGTCA
>JAFSYV010000082.1 GCA_017443585.1 Lentisphaeria bacterium
GAGGATCTGGATGACCCGTTCGATCTCGTCGCTGCGGCCGATGACGGGATCCAGCTTGCCGGCGGCGGCCAGTTCCGTCATATTGCGCCCGTAGGTGTTCAGCGCGGCCAGCGCGGTATTGCCGCCGCTCTTTTCCGGGCGTTCCCCCGGGGGGGACTCCTCCTCGGATTCCCAAGGGGCGTCGGAGTTGTCGGGTCCCCCGTTCCCGGAGTTTTCCTCGGGGGGCGGCATGAACGAGGAGTCCAGCGCCTGGAGCACCGCTTTCCGGGCTCCGGCCAAATCCACGTCCATGTTCCGGAGGAGCCGGCAGGCGGTGTTGCCCTCGTTGGCCAGGATCCCCAGCAGCAGGTGTTCGGTGCCGATGAAATTGTAATTCATCTCCCTCGCTTCGTCCTGGGCGCTCAGCAGGACCCGTTTCATTTCCAGTCCGAAGGGGACTGGATTGCCGGAACCGCTGTTCCCGGCGGGGGCGCCGCCCTTCGAAGCGCAGCTCTTTTCGATCTCCAGCCGGAGCCGCAGCGGGTTGACCCCCAGTTTCTTGAGAGTGTCCACCGCCACGCCGTCGTCCATGGCCAGAAAGGCCAGGAGCAGGTGTTCCGGCGCCACTGCGTCGGCGTTGACTTTCTGCGCTTCCCTGCGGGCCAGAACCAGCGCGTATCGTGCCCGCGGCGTGAAGCGGCTGATATTGTCGTCTCCCATATCGTCGATTCTCCTGAAATGTTCAGCTTATTTTCCTTGCTTACAATATAACCACCCCAAGGCAAAAAGTCAAGGGACTTCCCACATTTTTTCGCCGCGGCCTTGACATTCCGGGGCATCCGGCGCTATATTATGCGTATGCACGGCAAGTCCAACGCTCGAAACGAAAAGGAATATCTCATGAGCAGCATCTACATCCACGGGTCGGCTTCGGCCGGAGTCCTTTACTGCGACGCGCCGGAGCGTCTCGCCAACTGCACCGTCACCGCGGAAAAGGACGAAGTCATCACGCCTCAACTTCTTTCGGTGCATCAGCTCGAGGGGGGAGCGTTCCGGCACACCTTCGACGCCTCGGCCCTCGAGTGCTGGTCCCCCGCCCATCCCGTGCTCTACACCTTCAAGGCCGACGGCATCGAACCGGAGCGTTTCGGGCTCAACGATCTGGTCACCGTGGGGAACACCGCCGTGCTGGTCAACGGCAAGCCCTTCTGTTTCCGGGGATACATCCGGGGCATCGTGGCCCACGACCATCCCAATCTTTCGCTGAAGAGCGATTACGAAAGCTACTGCTACCACATCAGACAGGCGAAGAAATACGGCTTCAATCTGGTCCGGTTCCACAGCACGGTGCCCTCGCCGGATTTCGTCCGGGCGGCGGATGAACTGGGACTGTTCATCCACATGGAGATCGGCTTCGCCTATGAAATGGACTCCAAGGGGCACAAGAAGAATCTGGCGCTGGACAACGCGAACTGGCGCGAAACGATCCTGCGTTACCGGAACCATCCTTCGGTGGCCATCTTCTGCATCGGCAACGAAATGCACAACTCCGGCCATCAGCCTCTGGTCCGCAAGCTCTACGAGGAGGGCAAGCGTCTGGCCCCGTCGAAACTCATCCTCGACAACTCCGGCTGGGGCGAATACGACCGCTCCAGCGCGGACATCTTCCTCCAGCACATCGCCTATTATTTCCCCTACAAGGTCCATCGGGACATGTTCACTACGGACGCCTGCTGGCACATGAACGGCTCCGCCTTCGACACCCCCATGACGGCGGAAACGCCTGAGGCGAAGGTCCGCCGCTATGCCAACCCCCTCCGGCCCACCCTGGCCCACGAGGCGGTCCACTATATCGAGATCCCGGACTACGAGGCTCTCAACGCCAAGTTCGACGCTTTCGCCGCCCGTGCCGGTGAGGCGTATCTCGCCGAGCACGAGATCAAGAAACCCCGGTTCATGACCGAATTCACCGCGCTGGTGGAGAAAAAAGGCATGGCCGACCGGCTCCCCGACTACCGGAAGGCGTCGGAAGAGTTCAAGAAATTCGGGCTCAAGACCTACATCGAACGGCTCCGCCTTTCCCAGCTCTGCGGCTTCGAGATGCTCCAGTTCGCCGACTGCTTCAAGTACGAGAACAAGAACGGCATCGTGGACTGTTTCGACGACGACAAGTACATCGACGCCGCCTGGATGCGGCAGTTCAACGACGACGCGGTGCTCCTGACCGACTTCCCCGAAGAGTGCTTCGCGGACGATCGGCCCGTCACCTTCCCCATCCACCTTTCCAACTTCACCCCCGTGGGGTACGGCAAGGGAACGCTCGTCGTTTCCGTGACGGGAGCGGGGAAGACCACGGAGCTTTATTGCGCCGACAACATCGCCGTGGTGCCCGGCGTACAGAAGCTCCTCGACATCACGGCCTCCCTGCCTCCGGTGGGAAAGGCCGTCGAGTACACCCTCGAAGCGGAATTTTCCGCGCCGGGGATCCAATGCCGCAATGCGTGGAACTTCTGGCGCTATCCCGCCCGGACGCCCCTCAAGAGCCGCTTCGACCTGCATCTGAACGACGGCCCCTTCGCCCGGTGGATCGCCGCGAACACCCCCGCCGACGCCCCCGCAAGTTGCGTCGCCCTCTTCGACCGGCTCTCCGACGAGCTCTTCGATTTCCTCGAAAAGGGCGGGACCGCGGTGCTCTTCTATCACCGGGACAACCCCGGACAGGAAGGCTACTACTGGCCCGGCGCCCTCGAGCGCTTCAAACCCTGCATCTGGGACCGGGGCAGCAATCTGGGCGGCATCATCAAGGATGAAAAACTCCGGGAGGCTCTGGGCTGCGGCAAATACTTCACCGCGCCCCTCTACGATCTGATCGAAGGGGGCTACAAGCTCGATCTGGACCACTTCCCCGGCGTTATGACGGAACTGGTTTCCGGCGTGGACAAGCCCGTCCGGGATCGGATGAAGGGTCTCGTTCAGGGCATCAAGGACTATCAGGCGGACGACACTTTGCGGAACTTCTGCCACTGCGGCGTCATCGGCGCGGGCAAGGGGAAACTCGTGGTGTGCACCTTCGACACTTCGCGCTGCGCCAAGCCCGCCGCAGCGGCCTTCTTCTCGACGCTCCTCGACCATGCGGCGGAGTTCCCCGCAAGCGGCGTCATCGACGTCGGAGAGCTCCGGGACTACCTGGCCCACGCCCCCATGGTCAAGGAGGACGTGATGAACCACTTCTGGGAAATCGACAACAAGCCCGTGGAAGACACCCTCTTCTGGGAAGAGGCCGGGCTGGACCTGACCAAGATCCGCTGAAGGGAAGTTTTTCATAATGAAAAAATACGATCTGCCCACTCCGGCACTGGTGCTGGACAAGGCGCGCTTCGAGCGCTCCCTCGCCCGCATGGCGGAACTGGCCGCGAAGGCGGGGAAGAAACTCCGCCCCCACGCCAAGACCCATAAATCTTCGGCCGTCGCCCGGCGTCAGCTCGAAGCTGGCAACTGCGCGGGCGTCTGCGCCGCCAAGCTGGGCGAGGCGGAAGTGCTGCTCGAAAAGGGCATCGAAAACGTGCTCCTCACTTCGCCCGTGGTCGCCCCCGCCCGGATCGCGAGATTGGCGGAGCTGAAAAAAGCCCATCCGGGGCTGTGGATCACCGCCGACAACGCGGAAAATCTGCGGGCCCTCAGCGCCTGCGGCGTCGGGTTCGACGTGCTGGCCGACGTGAACCCCCGTATGGGACGCACCGGGGTGGCTTTCGCCGATGCGCCTGAATTCGTCCGGACGATTTTGCAGCTCCCCGGTCTGAAGTTCCGGGGCATCCAGTGTTACGCCGGGAACGTTCAGCATATCGCCGAAGCGGAAAAACGTTCCGCTGCCACGGCTGAGGTGATGAAGGAAGCGGGCGCTCTGGTCCGCTCGCTCCGGGCCGACGGGATCGACTGCCAAGTCCTCACCGGAACGGGGACGGGGACCGCCGCCTTCGACGTGGGGATCCCTGAAGTCACCGACATCCAGGTGGGCTCCTACTGCATGATGGACACCGAGTACCACAACATCGAAGGTGTGGGCTCCGCGTTCCCCTGCGCCCTCACCTGCCTTGCGACCGTGGTCAGCACCAATCAGCCCGACTTCGTCACCGTGGACGCAGGGCTGAAAGCGCTCTACTTCACGCCTCACGCGCCCCCCTGCAAGGCCAAGGAGGGCGTTCCCGACCTGCGCTGGCGCTACGAGTGGTTCGGCGATGAGCACGGCAGGCTCTATTTCCCGGCAGGGGAACGGCCTCGGCTCGGGCAGGTGGTGGAGCTCACGCTGCCCCACTGCGACCCCACCATCAACATGCACGACGTGATCTACCTCTGTTCGGGCGATGAGGTCCTCGAGGAACTTCCCGTCGACCTGAGAGGGAAGTTCTGCTGAAAGGCGGGGGCGTCTTTTCCGTAAAATCAACCATATTCCGGCGAAATCATGAGAAACATTCTGGTTTATCTTTTCCCGCTGCTGATGGATGTGATCGTCAGCGGCATCTTCTTCATCACCGCCTACCGTTTTTCCGAGGCCAACGTGGCCGGGTGGATCGTGGGCGCGACCATGACCGCCTGGGCGCTGACCTATTCGGCGGTCTCCTTTTCCTGCGGCTGGTTCGTCAAGCCGGGCAATTCCCACAAGATCGTCATCGGGGCCGCCGCCGGGATCACCCTCGTGTCGCTGGGATTCCTGATTTTCGACGGACTGTATACGCAGTTCCTCTGGCTCATGCTGACGGGGGTTTCCGGGGCCCTTTTCTTCACCCCCTTCCAGGTCTACATGAAGCGCCTCGCCCCCGACAGCGGCGGAGCCATCGTCCGCTCGACGGCCATGTACACGGGCTCGTGGAGTCTGGGGTTCGCCCTGGGACCGCTGGTCTTCGGTCTGCTTTCACCCCGGAAGGGATTCCTGCTCTGCACCGCCGCGGGCGCAATCATCGCCCTCGGTGTCATCATCATCGAAAGTCTGCCCGCGCCCCAGAGTGCGGAACAGCCGCTCCCCGCAGCGGCGGAGCAGGGTTTCGGCAAGTCGGGCTACGCCGGATTCCCCGATTTGGTCCTCACCGGGTACATCGTGGGGGGCGTCGGGTGCATCGTCGTCTCCCTTCTGCGGACTCTGGGGCCCTTCCGGGGCGTAAGTCTGCTCCACTTCCCCCGGTCGGATATGAGTCTGGTGCTTTCGGTGGTGAGTTTCGCCCAATCCCTGACCGCTTTTCTGCTCCTCGGCAGCAAGACTTGGATGTACCGGAAGATCCCCGGACTCTTGCTCAACGCCGCGGGCATCGGGGCCCTTCTCGGCTTCGGCTTCTGCACCACCGTGACGGGCTTTATTATTTCGGCGGTCTTCTTCGGGATCTACTCGGGGGCCTTCTACTTTCTGCTGGTCTTCCATTCCCTCGTCCACCCACCAAAAGCGCCCGCTACCTGGCGGGCAACGAAACCATCGTGGGGGCCACGGGGATCATCGCCCCCGTGCTCGGCGGCGCGCTGGTGACGCCCGAAAGTTCGGGCTGGGCCTTCATCGCGGGGGCGCTGCTGGTTTTTGTTGCATTGGCACTCCAGCAGTGGATCCTCTTCCGCCACAGCAAAGAGATCCCCCTCTGACCGAACGTCGGCCTCGAAGTGTCGCGGCGGCTGGGGGCTGACGCCCCCGACTCGCCTTGATCGACCGCAAACGCAGGTTTGCGGTAGTGGGTGAGGCACAGACCAAAACAAGGCAAAACGCCGTGAAGGCGCCGCGGGCGCTTGGCAATCCCATCGGGCCGATTGCCAGTCTGCGGGCGTGGCGTTGAGTGTCGCACGCCGCAAGTACCGGGTGGTGGTGAAAGACCCCGCTGGCTGGGGCGGCCGCAAACGATGGTCGGAGCTGCACGGCGGAGGCGCTTCGCGCCGAGCGCGCAGGAGCCGAACGAAGCGCACCGGCGATGTCTCCATCGCCGGACGCGGCCGGAGGCCGCGGGCGAAGTGGCGACGAGCAGTAAGCCCCCCTCGGATCAGCCAAAGGCTGGCCGTGGGGGCGCTGTAATCAAAGAGAGATGCTTCTCACCAAACGCCGGTGGGCGCCGCACACGCGCCAAAAAGATCTGCGGCCATTTCACCCAAAAGACGGGGCGCCCCGCGGAAAAGAAGGGGCCGAGGGGGAGAAAAACGCGATAGCGGTTTGCTCCCCCCGCACCGCACAGCTTGAAAACGCTTACAGAGCGCCTGTAAAAACCGAGAGGGTAAGGAGCCCTCTCTGCGAGTTTCTCAGTTGGGGTAATTCCCCGCGTCCACCTGCTCCAGGTTCCAGCCGGTCATGACGTATTCCGTGACGCCCATGTCCCAGCCCACCTGCCGCAGGTGATGGGACACGGCAAGCCTTGTGGAAAGGGTCACGCCCGGGTTCGCGGCGGGATTCCACGAGGCGTAGGCCGGCACGCAGTAGATCCGGGCGAAATCGCGACCGTGGTTCATGTGCCAGGTGGTTTCCAGCATGCCGAAAAGTTTTTCCTCCGCGGCCAGACGGCCCAGACTGATGGTGCCGTCGGGGTTGATCCACGGACAGACGACCACTTGAAAACCCTCTTCCTTGAAGAAGCGCGAAGTGGGCCACGTGGGCTCCGGATCATCCTCCGTCGGCTTGTAGTAGCCGTACTGCCAGTCGGCGATGATGATGTCTTTGGGGAGTTCCTTGTGAAGATCTCCCAGATCGTGTTCCGGCAGGCGGCAGGCGGTGTAGCCGCGCCACCTCGGGTCGCCCCGTTCGATGAGCATGTCGTGCCACATGATGACCCGTGCGTTGCGGGCGGCGAAAAGATCGCGGAAGAAGCGGATGTGGTCCAGCACCAAATCCTTCAAGTTCCTGCGGCGGCACTCCAGACAGGTGCCGATGTTGTCCGCCTCGTCGCAGCCGATGTGGAAGAAGGGGGGATTTCCGAAGAACTCGTGAAGCTCCGTCACCAGATCGGCGAGGATCCGCCGGGTTTCCGGATTGGAAAGGCACCAGGTCCACCCTTCGGGTTCGAAGAGGGGCTGAAGCTCCGGGTGGAAGTCCAGAATGGCGTGTTTGCCCGAGATGGAACGGGCCGCCGCCGCGTGGCCCAGCAGATTGAACTGGGGGACCAGCGTGATCCCCAGCTCCCGGCCGAGGGCGATCAGACGTTTCAATTCCCGCTTGTCCAGTTTCTTTTCTTCCCAGCAGAATTCCGGATGGGAGTCGAAGGGGAAGATGCCCCAGCACTCGATGACGGCGTAGTTGAACTTGTGGTAGGCGGCCAGCCGGAGCTGCTTTTCGATGTCCCACAGGGGCGTTTCGGGGAAGATGCACAGATGGATGCCCCGGAACTCCATGGCGGGGGCGTCTTCGATGTCGCAGGGGACGAGGAAATGGCCCTTGAGTTCCGCTGTGTTCCGGAGGGGTTCCGCCAGCTGGCGGAGCGTCTTCATGGCGTTCAGTACGCCGGAGAACGCTTCCGCCCTGATTTCGAGGAGATCGGAACGGATCTTCACTGCGTAACTGCCGGGGAATTCCCGCGGGGGCAGGGACTCCTGCGCGAGGCGCAGCTCGGGCGTCACGCCCCAGAAACTGCGGAAGAGCTCCGGAATTTTCTCCTTGATTTTTTCCTGTTCCGAGGCGGAAGTGATGCGGACCGGACACTTTTCCGTGAGCAGGAAAAGCTCCCCGTCGCGGAAGTCGATCTTCCGGGGCACGGGGATGAGCCGGTCGGTGAGGATCTTCTTTTCCCGGTCGTTCATGGTCACTTTCCTTCCACCTTGACGGGCGCGCCCTTGGCCACGCTCTCGTAGCAGCTGTTCATGCAGGCGATGGTCTGCCGGTGCCACTTGAGGTTGATCTTGGGCGTCTTATGGTTGCGGATGCAGTCCACGAATTCGTCGATGAGGCCGATCCACTCGTCGAAATAGGTGTACTGCACCGTGTAGCGGTCGTTGGGCGCGCCGTTGTGGTAGACGTTGGGGCCGAAGCAGTCGCACTGGATCATGCCCTTTTCGCCCGTGATGGTGACGTTGACCTCCATGCGCTTGGGGAAAATCTCCCAGCCGGGGGCGGGGACCTTGAGCCGCTCCTCGAGGCGGGACCAGGAGGGGTCGAAGAGGAAGGCGGTGCCGTCCTTGAGCTTTCCGGCGGCCATGAGCATGTCCTCCACCTCCAGCTCCTTGCGGAGATTGGGGGCGACCTGGGCGAAGACCGTGTCGTAGTCGGAGCCCGTGAGCCAGCGGATGAGGTCGAAGATGTGGGGATGGTCGCACAAGGCGCCGCCGCGGAACCGTTTGTCGCCGGGGGCGAGGGGAACGCGCTTCCCGTAACTCGCCTCGGGGCTGCCCTGCCACGGGAAGGCCCACACGGGGGAAAGGGTGATGTTGGTGGCCTGGATGGAAAGGAGTTTTCCCAATTTCCCCGAAGCGATCTCCTGCTGCAGGCGCTTCACCACGGGGTTGTAGTGCATCTCAAGCTCGATCTGGCAGACGATCCCGGCCTTTTCCACCATGTCGATCATGGCGTCGTACTCCTTCATGTCGAAGGAGGGGATTTTCATGGAAAGGATGTGGATGCCCCGTTCGGCGCAGAACTTCATTTCCTCGAAGTGGCGGTCGTTGGCGGACGCGAGGACGATGGCTTCGATGTCGGGATGTTCGGCCAGCATCTTTTCCGGGTCGAGGTAGCAGGGCACGCCCGTTTTGTAGAGTTCGTAGACCTCTTTGGCCCGCTCGTCGGCGGCGCAGGAAGCCACCCAGTCCAGCTTCTGATTTTCCAGCAGCGTCTGATAGTATTTGCGGGTATGGCCGTGAGTCATGCCCATCATGGCGATTTTCACAGGTTTCATGGCAAGTCGTCCTCCTCTTCACAGTTCGATGGCTTTGTTTCCGGCGTCGGAATCGGTCACGGCCGCGGCGTACTTTTTCATACACCCGGCGGCCTTGCGCCACTCGTCGGCGAGAGCGGGAGCTTTCAGCACGGCGAAGGCGGCCCGGACCACGGGGATCTGCTCATCGGGGAGCCCGAAAAGCTCCGTGTCCGTGTCGGTGAAGGTCCTGCAGCCCGCATCCGTCCACTCGTAGATGGAGCTCTGGGGCACTTGCGTGTCGACGGCCCGGTCCGAGGCGACACCCCGGCGGGCGATGATCTCGTGCCGGTCCATGGGAGCGGCGCCGGCGGGGAGCTTGGAGCCGCACTCCACCGAGGCGCTCATGCCGTTGGCGAAGCGGGCCAGCACGTTGCAGGCGGCGTTCCCGTTCCGGACGGCGAAGATCCGTTCGATGGGACTGCCCGCGAGGAAAACGGCCAGATCGAGTTCTCTCGCGGCGGCCTTCACCGGGTCGGAGCCGGGAGCGAAGGCCGCGAAGCGGAAGGTGGAGACATCTTCGAGGGTCTTGCCGTCGATGATCTTCTTGAGTTCGACGAAGCGGCGTTCCACCCGCCAGGGGAGCAGGGGGATGCGCTTCCCATCGGGCAGCGCCAGTTCGAAACCTTCGGTCCCGGCGACGATCTCTCCCGCGGGGATGCCGTATTTGTCCCGCAGAAAAGCCAACGATTCATTCATTTTCTTGCACATTTTACAGACACTTCACAAGGGGTTTGTATTTCTTGAGGTAGGCGGCGTTCTTCTCGTCGCCGCCGGGGGTGTTGGCGCTGTTCCACACGGGGGGCGTCACGCCGCGCTCCACGCACTGCCGGACCGTCTCGATCTCGAGCAGGTGGGCGATGGTGAAGTCCACCACGTTGGAAACGGGGGCGATGGGCGTTTCGAAACCGGGGACCTCGACGATGGCGTCGCCCACGGGGTTCAGGTCGTCGATGCAGACGTCGGCGAAGTCGAAGAGGTTCTTGCCGGAGGGATGCCGGATGAAGTGGTCCGGGGGCATCTCGTTCTGCCAGTGGGAGCTGGCCACGGCGATGATCTTGCCGCCCCGTTTCTTCACCTCCATGGCGGCGTCGATGGTGGCGGGGTTGATCCCGATGTTGTGGAAGAAGATCACCACGTCGTCCTGCTTGATGTCGTAGTATTTGATGATGGAAGCGCCGAAGTTCACCGTCCGCTCGAGTTCGAGGTACTTGAGGGCCTGATTGAAGACCGAGAGGGCCGTTTCCATGAGGGGGTTGATGTTGGCGAGGCCCCCCGCCCGGAAGAACATCTCGCCCATGGCCAGCGTGGTGTGGCCGCCCCCCGCGTAGACGTGGATGAGTTTGTCCGCGGCGACGGCGTCGGCCATGAGGGCCGCTCCCCGGCGGATGTTGTCGGACTGGGTCTCCAGCACCGCCTGGATGTTGGCGAAGGCTTTCGCCACATAACCGAAATCATTGAGCTTTTCCATGCATATCCTCCTGAATAAGGGTTTGTTCCGCCGTGCGGGCGAGTTGTTTCAAAATTTCCGGCAGTTCCCGCCGGGCCTTTTCGTGATCGGGGGCGAAGTTCTTCAAGGGAGTCGCGTAGAATTCGTCCTGGATCCTCTTTCTTTCCCCGTCGAAAAGTTCCCGGGGGTGGGTCCACTCTCTCCGGTCTTTTTTCGCGATCTTTTCCGTCACGAACTTCGCCATCACCTCGAACTGGGGCAGATAGATCATGGGGAAGAATTCGCAGACAAAGGAACGGCAGTAGTTGTTTTCGCCGTTGGCCTTGAGCGTGGTTTCGAAATCGGGGTTGGTCCGGTGCTTGGACTTGAGCAGTTGGAGAGAATCGTACATGGAAAAATCCGGACTGACCGCCGCGAACCGGGCCGTAAGTTCCGCGAACTCCCCGATCTGCTTCAGCAGTCCGAGGGGCCGGCTTGCGGGCATCTTCTTCAGCCGCCACGCTTCGAGTTCGAGGCCCAGCCGGACCATGGCGAAATTCAGGTAACGGCTGATGCACATTTTTCCCAAGTCCGCGAGATCCCGGAAGAGGAATCCCGTCGGTTTAGTTGCGGCGAGCTCCGCCAGATTTCGGAGCAGTTCCGGCACGCCGGGCATTTCCGGGCTCCAGACACGATCCCGGTCCCGGTAGGCCGCCAGCAGTTTCGGATCGAGGGCGATGACGCCGTCGATGGAGGTGAAAAAGCACTCCCTGAAGGTGTTGAGATGCTTTTTCTTATCCTGCGGGCCCGTCCAGAAAGCCAGCTTGACGAGGGGCAGGGCCTTTTGCCAGAGAGGAAGCATCTTTGCCGCCTGTTTGCCGTAGCGGTCGCGGCAGAACCGGGGGAGGAACTCTTCGATGCGGCAGTTGGCGGGATCCCACGCGTTGGCGGCCACGTATTCCAGCATGAGCGTGTCGGAGTGGCTGCATTCGGGCCAGAAGAAGAAACCGCGGCACATGGGATCGGCGGCGGCGAGCGGCAGACGCTTTTCGATCGTGTCGTAGGCGCCCCGGATGTCGCTCCCCGGCTCGAAAGTGTGGAAGATGCCGAAGGTCCACGGGAATTTCCCTTTCAATCCCCAGCCGGTGAAGTTGTGCTCTTCGTCATGAATGTCCGAAGTGTAGTCGAAAACAAGCGTATTCCGGGGATCGAGCTCCGCGATGAGGGATCTTACCTCTTCATCGCTCCAGTACATGATGAAGTCCCAGCTGCCGAGGAGGAGCGGTGTGTCCGGGTAGAGCTCCCGCAGTTTGGAAATGATCCGGCGGTAGGCGTAGAGCTTCATCTCATGGTTGGCGGCTTTGTCCTGATAGCAGCGGCGTTCGGCAAGGCCGATGGTGTGGAACATGTTCGGCTGTCCGTTGTCCCGGATATGGGCCTGCGTGAGTTGAAAATAATTGTCGAGATTCTTGTCGTCCCGGATGTCCCAGACGAGGCCCGTCTCCTCCCGGTAGGCGGTGGTCACCTGGGGGATGAAGGTGGGCTTGACCTTCTCCAGAAATTCATAAGGGGTCCTGCTGTACCAGTGGGTCATGGTCCCCACGTCCTCGGGGTGGATGAGATCCCTTTCACGGGCGTAGGCGATGACTTTTCTATGGAGTTCGCCCCGGTACTTGAGGGGCCAGAAGGGCGTCCGGTCGTCGTAGGAGCGGGGCTTGGCCTCGGGGAGCTGCCAGCCGGGGTAGGAGACCGTTTCCGGGAAGGCCCGCTGGAAGAGGTCTTCCAGCCCCAGCCGGAGCATGAAGGTGTTGAGTTTCTTCTTGACGATCCAGTCGATCTCCCGCTTCCACTCGTCGAAGTCCCAGTGTTCCGCCTGAAAGCGGTCGAGGCTCCGGTGGGCGAAGTAGCGCAATCCCCGGTAGTCGAAGCGGGGGCGCTCCAGCAGGTCGAATCCCGTGATGGAAAGCGTCTTGCGCCTGGGGACCACGTCCCCGTCCCAGAACCAGCGGCACCCGGCGGCCTCTTCGAGGAAGCGGTAGACGCCGTAGAGGAGCGCCCGCGGGCGGCCCCCCGCGATGACGAGGAGTTTCCGCTTACCCTGCCGGAGCGAGAAGAGCCGGTAGTCGTCGCAGTTGGTCCGGATCCCCAGGTCGGGCAGAGCCTTTTGAACGATGAGTTCGTGGACGAAGGCGTTCTCCGCATCGGAGCCCAGAACGATCAGGTCGCTTTTGCCGTCGTCCCGGCTGGTCACGGGGAGTTTTTCTCCAGTGATTTTCAGGAAATACGCCGCGAGTTCACCTGAAGCGATAGCGAAGATCCCCTTGCGGTGCGGGATGAAGAGTTTCAGCATGGGAAAGCCCCCTTCACTTTTTCCTCTTGAGGAGCCGCTTGTAGTTGGCTCCGATGGTGTCCCAGAGCTTCAACGCGTCGGGAGCCCCCACTACGGTGCCGTAGCCGCCCCGGTAGGTCCAGGCGGCGATGCGGTCCGCGCCCGCCTCGGCGGCGATGTCCATCCAGCGGGCGATCTGGGCCCAGTCTTTCGGCTGTTTGTAGTAGCCCATGAACCAGCGTTCGGCGAGCTTGCCGTGCCGGTGGGCGGTCTCCACGGTGCGCGTGGTGATCTCGCGGAAGAAGTCCTCGGGCAGGGCCCAGTTGACGATGGTGGTGGAGAAAACGTCGAAGTAGGGGCACGAGGCCACCATGTCCCAGTTGTCGTAGCCCCGGTACTCGGACACGTAGTAGCAGTTCTGGGTCGCGTGGACGCAGCAGGTGATCTCGAGTTTCGGATCCAGCTCCTTGAGGGCTTTGGAGGTGTCGCTCAGGACCACCAGCGCCTCGCGCCAGCGGAAGCTTTTCACGTCGTTGGTCATGTACCGGGGCATGGGGTAGCCGTAGTACTCTTCGAAGCGCTTGCGGCAGACGGGGCAGCAGCAGGTCCAGTCGTCGGCCACGCCGCCCGTGATGGAGGCGATGCCCTTGGGGAAGGCGTAGTGGGGTTCGTCCCAGAAGAAGCCGTCGGGCTTGACCTCGCGGGCCAGCGTCAGGCAGAAATTCTTGAAGTAGTCCCGGTAGCTGTTGGTGTTGAAGCAGGCGTAGGGGAGCTTTTCCCCCGTCAGGGCCGAGACCTGCCGGTTTTCCACGTTGTCCTGCAGGAATTTGCTCACCTGTTCGCCGCCGAAGTATTTGCCGTTGCCCCAGGGGTCGATGATGACCCGGAGCCCGGCCTTCCGGGCCTCCGCGGCGATGGCGGGGATGTTGGGCCGCCAGAAGTCGAAGTCGAATTCCGTGACGGCGAGGATGACGGCGGTACAGCCGTGAGCCCTCATTTCGGCGAAGTCCGCCGCGGCGTGTTCCACATAGTTGAGTCCGTAGTAGCTGACGGCAGTCTGGGTGATGGCCATGATGAATGATCCCTTTCTTTTGAGTGAAAATTGCTCCGCACGGTGATAATATACGTCGGGGAAGTCGAAAATTCCATGCTGAAAGCGGGCAAAAATTTGTCCGAAACAAACATTTTTTCCCCCTTTTGCCGTGAAAACAGCCCGTTTTATGAATAAAACAATCGAAAAGCCCCTTGCAAAGAGGCCGGAAGGCGGCTATATTAGAGAAGGAACGGGAGAAACGAAATGGCGGAACGGGAGATCGACTTTCTCAAAACTTGCGTCCGGGAGCTGGCGGAGCCGGAAAACCTCTTTCAGGGGATGCGTCTGCCGGAAAATTTCGAACTCCCCGACGACATCCTGCTCTTTTATCACGACTACTGCGCCCCCGCGCCCAACGCCCACTGCCGCTACACCCTCGTCTTCCCCCTGGCCCGGATGCACTATCTGGTGGATCAGGAGGAGTACGATATCGCCGAGGGGGACATGCTCCTCATCCGGCCCTACGCGCGGCGGTTCCTCTCGCCCCGGTCGGGGGGCTACCAGCGGTTCTTCATCACCTTCCAGCTGAAAACACCCCAATCCTATCTGCCCGAAGGGTGCCTGCACCGCCTGCCGGAACAGGCTCTGGCCCACCTTGAGAGGGTGACGGCCTGCTATCAGGCGGGCGACGTGCAGGGGACGTCGCTGGCGCTCCACGCATTCCTGACCACCCTCTCGCCGGGGAGCGAGCGGGGGCGGGAACGGCTCCTGAGTCCTCCCATCGCCAAAGTCCTGGCGCTCATCAACGACGATGTGGGGAACGCGCCGGGGATCCGGGAGATGGCGGCCAAAGTGAACATGAGCCCCGGCAATCTGGCCCGGAAGTTCCGGAGCGAGCTGGGCATGTCGATCCACCGTTGCGTCAGCTCCCAGAAGCTGGAGTTCGCCCGCTACTGTCTCCGCCGGACCCGGATGAACATGGAGGAGATCGCCCGGAACTGCGGATTCCAGTCGGGTTCCGGCTTCTCCCATTTCTTCACCAAGCAGACCGGCGTTTCCCCCCTCGCTTACCGCAAGGGCCGGGAAAAACTTGCCGGCAGCGGGCCTTCCCGCCGGAGGGGGGATCCGGCATGAGAAAACAGTCGATCGTCATTCTCTACGGCCGGGTCGCGGCGGTCCTTTCGGCGGCGTTCGGCCGGTTCGGAGGTATTCTGTTCTGGGCGGCCTTCGTTCTTCTGGTCCTTGTTGCGGTGTGGTGTTTCGGCGCTTTTTTCCTCGCGTTCGACCTGCCGGAGTTCGCCGCGTGGAGCGCCGCCGCCGTGCTGACGCTCGCGCTTGCGGCAAGTCCCTTTTACCGCCGGGCGCTGGCCGTGGCGGCGCTGGTGGAATTGACGACGATCGTCGCCTTTTGTTCGATCACCCCCGAGCGGCGCTTCGCCGGTACGGTCTGGCAGAAGCCGTGGCGGCGCACCCTCGAAGTGCGCAGGATCGCCGACGGCCGTTACGAGCTCCGCAACGTGCGGGACTTTTTTTACCGTTCCGAGACGGACTTCGATGTCCGTTACCGCACCGTCACCGTTTCGCCCGAAAGAATAACCTCGATGGACGTGGTGTTTTCCCACTGTGACAATATGGAAGGGATCGCCCACTCCATGCTGGGGCTGAACTTCGCCGACGGCACGACGGTGGTGATCTCGCTCGAAAACCGTCTGCCGGAGCGGGCGAAGCAGAGCGGTCTCGACGGATTTTACCGCCGCTACGGCCTCGCGATGCTCGCCGGGACCCCGCAGGACCTCTACGGACTGCGCACCGATCACCGGGGGGAGACCCTTTACGTGTACCGCCTGCGCCAGGATCATGAAACGCTCCGCGACATGACGGTCTCGTTCCTGGAGCGGGCGGCGGAGCTGCAGCGGAAACCGGAGTTCTACAACAGCCTCTTCCGGAATTGCACGACGGGACTGCTGCCGATGCTCCAGCGCGCGAACCAGCACCCGGGATGCGATCTCCGGGTGATGCTCAACGGGCTCGCCGCCAAAATGCTTTATGACCGCGGTTTGCTCCGCTGCCGCGAAAACGAAAGTTTCGGCTCGCTCCGGGCGCGTTCGCTGGTGCCGGGTCTCTGCCGCGGCAAAAACGCGCCCCCCGCCCGCTACGGCGGCGAATCGGAATGCCGTTGGCTCAATGACCCCAAAAAATGCCCGTCGGCCCCATGAGAGGGGCCTCCCCCGCTTCGCGGGCTGCGGGGCGTTTTTCGGGGACCCCGCTCGACCTCAGTCCGTGCGGCTCCGCCGTACTCCCTCCTTCGAGAAAGGTACTTTTGATTCCCCAAAAAATGCCCGTCGGCCCCGTTTGAGGGGCCTCCCCCGCTTCGCCGGGGCTTCGGGTATTTTTTGGTGGCCCACCCGACCTCAGTGGAACACATCCGGCATTTCAGCCGAGTGCCCCCGCCAAGATGGTGCAGATGGAAAGATACAGTTTCTTTCCGGGATCCGGCTCCTTTTCCCAGTCGATGAAGTCTATGTTGGAAAGATCGTAATTGATCGCGTCCGAGTATTTGGAGGAGTCGATTTTGATCGGAATGATTTTTTTCTTCTCTTCGACGGCTATGCCGATCTCCTTTTCGACATGGGGCGACTTGTTGGAGTTTTCGGAGGAAACGAAAATGACGATCCGGGATTTCCTTATAGCCTGAACGATGACGCTCTTGTAACTGCTGCCGCTGTAAGTGCCGTCCACATCTCGCCAGTATCGGAAATGTTTTTCGTTCAGCGCATCGATTATCAGGTTCGTTTTTTCGAGGTCGATTCTGGAGTAACTGATGAAAATGTCGTATTCCGTCAGCAGAGGGTCGGAGGTCGACGGGGAAAATTCTTCGGGAGTCTTATCCGCCAGTTTCATCCTCGCCATGGAACGGACATCGTATCCCTTGCTGTTGTGGAAAATCCATAATTCCACGAGCAGAGGCCGGGCCGTTTTGCGTATCTCTTCGGCGAAAGCGGAAAGCATGCACTCCAATGCCTTCTCGAAAGGGATGCCGGCCACGCCGGTGCCGATCATGGGGAAGGCGATCGAAGTGATGTTCAACATGTGCAGAAGCGAAAAGCTTTTTCTCACGGCGTTGCGGATGATATATTCCTGAATATCCACCCAGTCGTTCTGCAGGGCGGGAATCGATTTCCGAAGCGCGAGCGTGACCGCATGAAAAACGTATTTCTGAGGCAGTTCCCCCGCCGTCGTGACGACGATATCGCCCAATTCGGCGGGGATATTCTTTTCCGCGTCATCCGATATCGCGTCGCCGCCGCGGTCGAAGATCGCCTGAGAGACCCCGCCGCCATGGGAAAGCATATTGTCGTCCGAACTGACGATGACTTCGCATTTCGACTCCAGGATATTCCCCGTCATGATTTTGACAATGGAGTTTTTGACTCGAAAGACATTGCCGGAAGAAGGAACGTCACCGGGGCGTTCGTCTTTCCGTGCCATCAGAGTGTCGGACATCCCTCTGAAACGGGAGCAAACAGCCTTCGTGAGCTCATCCAGCGGCATGTCCTGACTTTGAATTATCCGATCCCCGAATTTCCTGATCAGGGGCGAGGCGAGAGCCGCGTCCGGTGAAATTCTGCCGAAAAAAACCGGGATGATATCCTGCCGCTTCCCCAGATCCTTGAAATGGTGGACCGCACATCCGATGCAGTCGCTTTCCAGACGATCCGGCCCGAGCAGGACAACGAGATATTTCGCCCGACCGAGAAGCGCCCTGACTTCTTCGCATGGAGCCTCTTTCAGATTTTCCGGGGTGAATTGGAAAAGTTCGACCGGGAACCCGGCCATTTTTTCAATGAACTGCGTGGTAAAGCGGGTCCGGGCCTCATATGCGACACAAACCCTGTCAAGCGTACGTTTTTCAGACATTTTACCTCCTTGCTCCGGTGCCTGTCTCGTTTTATCCGGCCGGCCGGAATGTCAGGCACGGCGATTGGCCGGATGAAAAACAACTTCCATAATCTAACCCGTTCCGACTGTTTTTTCAAGCCGCCGATCGGAAAAACGCCGCGATCCGGGCGATCCTTTCGCATCGGTCCCGTGCCGCAAAGAAGATCTCGCAGGTGCGGGAAACCCTCGGCCGGCCGGTGATGAACGGAGTCTGCAAATTGTTTCATTCAATCGAGCCCCGGAAAGTTACGGCACACAGCAGTGGGCATTGGAATAAAGAAACGAGCCCCGAACGCCTGACAAGATAACTTGTCCCATCGCAGCCCGAAACCCGTTTGGTCCTTATCTACCGCGAAAAGGGAAAAAAGTCAAGCGGATTTTTGAAAAAAGCAAAAATTTTTGTCGGACCTGACGGACCTGTCGGACCGGTCCGACGATAGCTGAACACGCGACGCTTTCCGGCAGGGAAGCCCCCGCCGCGGGGGGCACTCCCTTCGACGCGGACGGATGGATGGCCGGCTACATCCGAAGGGGGCAAAGAGTTTTTTTCCAAGATAAAAAGAGGCACTGCCGGAAGACTCCGGCAACGCCTCTTTTTTTTGTCGGTCCGTCCGGGGGGAGCTTATACGGCTTCGACCGGGGACTTTCGCGGTTTACTCGAGGTTGGTGCCCACGTCGCCGCCGTTCTCGGTGTAGCCGGTTTCGCTCAGGTATTTTTCCATGCGGTCGGCTTCGATGGCGCCGACATTGAGACCGTACTTCCTCTCAGCCTCTTCGGTGAGGACCACGTTGGCCTGTCCCGTGGGGTTGTTTTCGGGGAAGATCAGGTCGGCGGGGGTGATCTTGGCGGTGATGCCGATGTTGCCGGCGCCGTAGGCGGGGTCGTGGAAGAGGTTGATGCCCATTTCCTCGAGGCGCTTGCGGAGCTTCTGCACGTCCAGCTTCCGGATGGTGACGTTGTCCTTGATGGACATGGCGGCGGCGGTCCCGGCGGCCTGTCCCATGTTCAGGCACTCCAGAACCAGACGGATCCCGCTCTGGCCCATGAAGTCGGCGGAAACGTTCCGGCCCGCGACCAGCATGTTGTCGATCTTCTGCGTGACGAGGGCCCGGTAGGGGATCTCGCGCCACTTGCCGGGGTTGACGTAGCACTTTTCCTCGGTCCCGTCGGCATTCCTGCGGACGATGTGCTTGATGTGGCCCGGTTCGGTGGGATGGTGGGCGTCGAAGGCGTGCATGGCCCGCGCCACGGCGTCGTCGAAGCGGGCGCCGTCCACCAGGTCGTCGGCGGTGACCTTGTACTCGCACATGATCCGGCGGGACTCGCGGACGCCGAGGAGCGGCGCGGTGTCGATGAGCCAGGCGTTGGCGAAGCCGGGGAGGTTCTTCCGGCAGAAGCGGATCGTCCACTGGCACTGCTGGCGCTGTTCGATGAGCTGACGGGTCAGGTCGAAGCCGTCGGCGCAGCGGCAGTTGCGGCTGTGGGCGTAGCAGATGTAGTATTCGGCGTGCTTGGGATCCCGGCCCGGGACCTTGACCAGCCAGTTCACCCGCTTGTCGATCATGTAGGGATATTCCTTGTTGGCCACGGCCTTTTCGATGGCTTCGCGCCAGATGGTGGCAAGGGAAACGCCCTGCAGCGCTTCGGTGTCCACGTTGCCCACGTGCATGACGAGGCTGGAGGCCTGGTTGTAGTTGTTGAGTTCGGGGCAGCCGCACTCGTAGGGGACACCTGCGAAGACGGCCAGGTCGCCGTCGCCGGAAGCGTCCACGGAGCGCTTGGCCCGGATCGCCTGGAATCCGCTCTTGTTGAAGATCACCGCGCCGCAGGCGGTGTTGTTTTCGACGATGGCGTCGACCACGCTGGTGCCGTAGAGGATCTCCACGCCTTCCTTGAGGAGCATCTGTTCGAGGATGACCTTGGTCTTTTCCAGATCGAGGAACCGGCCCACCACCGCGCCGCTGGCCTGCAGGGCGTGGAACAGTTCGAAGCCGATGCCTTCGATGTAGCTGAAGGTCAGGGCCACGTAGCCCATGGTCACCAGACCGCCCAGCGCGGACTGCTGTTCCACCACCAGCACCTTGGCGCCGTTGCGGGCGGCGCACATGGCCGCGCCGAATC
>JAFSYV010000005.1 GCA_017443585.1 Lentisphaeria bacterium
AGGACAAGAAGAACGGCAAGAGCTACACCGACAAGCTGATGCAGATCCGCCCCGCTTTCGGCGGCAACATCATCGCCACCATCGTCAACACCTGGGACGATCCTCAGATGGTGACGGTCCGCGAGGGCGTCATGAAACTGGGCGAGCCCGACACGGGCCGCTCCGGTGGGATCGAAAAGATCGACGTCAAACTCAGCGACGCCGAAACCGTGGTCAAGGTCCTCGAACGGGTCCGGGCGGACAAGGAGGTCGATCTTCAGGGCGCCCAGATCATCGTGGCCGGCGGCTACGGGGTTGGCTCCAAGGAGAACTTCAAGCTGATCTACGACCTGGCCGAAGCGCTGGGCGGCGAAGTGGGAGCTTCCCGCGCCGCCGTGGACGCCGGCTGGATCTCCCACGATCACCAGGTGGGGCAGACGGGCGTCACGGTCCGTCCCCGACTCTATATCGCCTGCGGCATTTCCGGTTCCATCCAGCATCGGGCCGGCATGTCGGAATCCAAGAAGATCATCGCCATCAACACCGACCCCGGCGCGCCCATCTTCAGCTGCGCCCACTACGCCATCGTCGGTGACTTGAACACGGTCATTCCGCAGATGATCAAAGCCTTCAAATCCAAGCAGTAAGGAGCTTTTTCACCATGGGAAACTTCTATTCCGACAACCGTGACCTCACGTTCACGCTGAAAAATCTCGACCTCGAAGAAGCCGTCGGGATGCTCGAGAACGGCTATAAGTTCGCCGAAACCTATCCCGGCGCTCCCGTCGATTTCGCCGATGCCCTCGACAACTACGACCGGGTGCTCAGCGTGGTGGGCGAGGTCGCCGCCGACCGGATCGATCCCCGTTCCCGCGAAGTCGATCTTCACGGAGCCAAGTTCGCCGACGGCGTGGTGACCTACAATCCCCTGACCGTCCAGAACCTGAAGGATCTGGCCGACGCGGGCGTCATGGGGGTCATGCTCCCCCACTGCTACGGCGGGCTCAACTTCCCCGTCAGCATCTACACCATGATGACCGAGATGGTCTCCCGTGCGGACGCCTCGCTGCAGAACATCTTCGGGCTCCAGGACATCGCCGAGACCATCTGTCTCTTCGGCGACGAGGCGCAGAAGGCCCAGTATCTGCCCCGGTTCGCCACCGGCGAATTCGACGGCGCCATGGACCTGACCGAGCCCGACTTCGGCTCCGATCTGCCCGGAGTGCGGCTTCGCGCCTGGCAGGATGCCGAAGGCAACTGGTTCCTCAACGGCATGAAGCGTTTCATCACCAACGGCTGCGCTCAGGTGCACCTGGTGCTGGCCCGCTCCGAAGAGGGGACGACCGACGCCCGCGGCCTTTCCATGTTCATCGCCGAGAAGTGCCCCCAGCTGGTGGTCCGCCGCATCGAGGACAAGATGGGGATCCACGGCGTCGCCACCTGCGAACTGCAGTTCAACGACGTGCCCGCCAAGCTGGTGGGCCAGCGCCGCATGGGATTGATCCGTTACGTCATGAGTCTGATGAACGGCGCCCGCGTGGCCATCAGCGCCCAGGCCCTCGGCATCGCCGAAGCCGCCTACCGCGAAGCCCGCAAATACGCCGCCGAACGGGAACAGTTCAAGAGCACCATCGACAAGTTCCCCGCCATCTACTCCATGCTCAGCAGCATGAAGTGCAAGCTCACCGCCGCAAGAGCGCTCCTCTACGAGACCACGCGAATGGTGGATCTGCGGGGCGTCTACACCCACATCGTGGAGCAGGGGGAACCCACTCCCGAACAGCGCCAGCTCAAGAAGTACTACGAGCGGGCCGCGGCGCAGCTGACCCCCATGTGCAAGGCCCTCTGCACCGAAGTGGCCAATCAGATCGCCTACGACACGATCCAGATCCACGGCGGCACGGGCTACATGCGGGACTTCAACGCCGAACGCTACTACCGCGACGCCCGCATCACCAACATCTACGAAGGCACCACCCAGCTTCAGGTCGTGGCCGCCATCGGCGGTGTGGTCCAGCGTCATATCGACACCCGCATGGCCGAGATCGCCGACAAGATCACGGGCGAAAAGCAGCAGGGCCTCAAGGCCGAACTGCTCGCTCTGCTGGAGCGCCAGCGCGAAGCGGTCAAGTTCGTTTCCGCCAGGAAGAGTCCGGCCTATCACGACCTCATGGCCCGGAATCTGGTCGAAATGGAAACCATCGTCTTCGTGGGGCTGCTGCTGCTGCGCGACTCCTGCATCTGCGAAGAGCGTTTCGCCATCGCCGAGCGCTATATCCTCGACGGGATCCGCGAATTCGATCTGCGTTTTGCCCGGGTGACTTCCGGCGATGAAAAGCTCACCGCCAACAACCGCGACATCATCGATTACTGAAGAAAGGAGTGTTTGAACACCATGAACAACGCCTATCTCGAACGCGCCAGGGAGCGTATTCCCGATCCCCAGATCCTCTCGGTCGTCGCCGCCAAGCGCGCCCGGCAGCTGGCCCTGGGAGCCCGGCCCATGATCAAGTGCGACTCCAAACAGGTCCTCGATGTGGCCCTGCTCGAGATCGCCGAGGGGCTTCTGAGCTACGAATTCGGCGATGAGACCCCCGCGCCGGAGGAGACCCCCGCCGCTCCGGCTCCCGAGGCCCCCGCCGAAGCCGACAAGCAGGAATGATCTTGCCATGAGTACGACTCCTGTTGCCGTGGTGATGGGGAGCAAAAGCGACCTGGAGATCGTCCAGGGCGCTTTCGACATTCTCGACAAGTTCGGCGTCAAGTTCACCGCCAGAGTCCTTTCGGCCCACCGCACCCCCGCCGAAGCCGCGGCTTTCGCCGCCTCGGCGGAAGAGCAGGGCTTCAAGGTCATCATCTGCGCCGCCGGCATGGCCGCCCATCTGGGCGGAGTGATCGCGGCGCACACGGTCCTGCCCGTGGTGGGGATCCCCGTGCCGTCGGCGCCCTTCAACGGCATGGATGCGCTGTTTTCCATCGTCCAGATGCCGCCGGGAGTGCCCGTCGCCGCCGTGACGGCGGGGAAGGCGGGGGGCAAGAACGCCGCCTTGTACGCCATCGCCATCCTGGCGCTGAACGATCCCGGACTCCGGGCGAAACTTCACGCTTTCCGGCAGGAGCAGCAGGCCCAAGTCCTGGCCGCCGATGCCGAACTTCAGGAGAAACTGAACAACCGCTGACGGTCACGTCATGAGTGTTTCCGGTTTCATAGCGCTGGTCGTCAAACTTTTTCTGCTGCTGACGCCCTTTTTCGTCCTTTCCTTTTTCATCGCGACTACTTCGAATCTGGATTTGCGGAGTAAAAAGGCGCTTGCTTTGCGCACGGCTTTTGCAATCGGCATCATCTGTATCGTGCTCTTTCTTTTCGGGGAGTTGATTTTCCGTTATCTGGGGATCACCCTCGACGCCTTCCGGCTCGGGTGCGGTCTGGTGCTGCTGCTGACGGGCATCGATCTTGTCCGCGACAGCGGAACGCCGAAGGCACGGGAGTGCGAACCCGGCGACGACCCCGCCGTCGTACCGCTTGCCATTCCCTGCACCGTCGGTCCGGGAACCATCGGAACGCTTCTCGTCATGGGCTCCGAGGTCGCCTCTCCGCAGATGCGGATCTTCGATTGCGGAGCCATCTTCTGCGCCTGTTTCGGCGTGGGCCTTGTCCTTTATTTCGCCGACGGCGTGACACGGATCCTCAAACACCGCGGTGTCAACATTCTCATAAAACTCACGGGCATGTATCTCGTGGCGCTGGCGGCCCAGATCATGGCCGACGGATTCTGCGGATTCGTGAAAACGATGAAATGAAAAGACATCCGTTCCGGAGATTTTTCAGGGACAAAGCCAACGCTCTGGCAGGCTCGTGGACGATCAACTCCATCGCCTATTCCATCGTCTACCCCTTCATCCCCGTCTACCTTTACCAGACCCGTCATCTGCCCATGGAGCAGGCGGGTCTCGTTTTTCCGGTGATGGCCTCGGCGAGCATCTTCGTCCCGCCGCTGGCGGGCTGGCTTTCGGACCATCTGCCCCGGACCTGGCTCATGCGGATAGGGCAGGGGGGCCGGGCCGCTCTCTTCTTCAGCCTCGCGCTGCTGATCCGCTGCGAAGCGCCCTTCTGGCTCTTCTGCATCTTCTTCTTTCTCAACGCCGGGACGGGGGTCATCTTCGAAAACAGCGCCGATGCCTATTTGAGTTCGGTCACCACCCCCGCCGAACGGGCCAGGGCTTACAGCAAGATCCGCATCGGCACCAACATCGGCTGGGCCGCGGGGCCCGCCTTGGGAGCGTTTCTCGCTTCACTGCCTTACGACTGGCTTTTCTTCATGACTTCGGTCATCTGTTTCTGTTCCGAAAGGTACATCCGGTACGTCCTGCCCGAAAGGAGGAGAGTGCCGACCCCGGAGCCAGGAAAGCGCCGTTCCCTTTTCGACTTGGGAGCAGGGGAGGGGGGTACGCCCTTGTGGAAGGACCGCTATATCATGGCCATCCTCGGCGGCGTCTTTCTGATGGTGATGCTCTCTTCGCAGCTCTATTCCGTCTTGTCGGTCTACTCCACCCACGTGGTCGGCATCACCAAGCGCAATCTGGGATTCGTCTACTTCTTCAACGGTTTCACCATCATCATCGGCCAGATTCCGGTGACGCTGCTCCTCACCAAATTGAAGATCTCCCACAACTGGCGGCTGGTCATCGGCGCTCTTTTCTATTTTTGCGGATATTTCACCTTGAGTTTCGCCCACGGTTTCCTCGACCTGGTCTTTTCGGTCATCGTTCTCACCATGGGCGAGATCATCGTTCAGGTCGCCCTTTACGCCGTCATCACCGCCGCCGCGCCGCCCGGCAGGGTAGGGCGGTATCTTTCCGGCTGGGTGCTGACCCGCGGCGTCGCCGCCTCTCTCGGCCCCTACGTGGGGTCCCTGCTCTTCGCCCGATTCACGTCTCAGCCCCTGATGCTCTGGGCTTCTCTCTCCTCCTTCGGACTTCTCGCCGCTCTGGTTTTCGCCGCCATTGCGCTCCGCAAGGACCGCACCGCCCCCGCCCTCTGATTTTCCCCGCCTGCCATCCTTTTTCCGTTCGGGCACTGATCGATGGAGCTTCCGCCGTTTGATGCACCACACTCTTTTTTCCGCTCTTCCATTTCCTTTTTTCCATTTCGCAAAGTCACCTGCTGTTAACCGCCGTTAACTGCCGTTCAACTGTTGTCAAGTTATTAACAGCGAGTATTGACACTTTTCTTATTCGCTGATGCCCAGAATATTGGAATGCACACCCTCCCCTTCGGACCGATAATAAACTTAACATAACATACATTATGCGACGTTAGCAATATGGTCCGGAAGGGCCGGAAACGGCCGTAGGAAGGCGGTTGCGGTGCGCCGGGAAAAGACATGGGCACAACATGTCCGACCGCCAGCGGCGCGGAAAGACGGGTTCCATGAAAAGGGACATTCGTCAGGAAAAAGCGGGAGAAACGAGACTGTGGAATAATGCAAAAGGGAAAGGCGGGGCAGGGATTTTTCCGAAAAAAAGAAAAAACGGCGCCTTTTCGATTTGGCATTTGGGGAATGTGATGTTATATTAAGGACGTGTTCCCGAAAACGATCCAACATAAAGGAAAAAACAAATGTCTCTGGAACTTAAAAAGAACGCAAAGTACTCCCTCCTCGTCCCCACCAGCATGGGTGTGCGGCTCACCCCCGTGGATTCCCAGCCCTTCCACTGCAGCGAAATGTTCAAGATGCAGGTGACCAGCGCCGAAACCAACGTGGCCAGCGTGGTCTCCTATCTGGGACTCCCGGTCAAAGTCCTGACCGCCTTCGTCAAGGGCAGCCCCATCGCCCGCATGATCAAGGACAATCTGGCCGGCCGTCACATGGATTACGAAGGTCCCGAATTCGAGCAGGGCGGTCCCTGGGGATTCCGTCACCAATTCAATCTGGCCGACAGCGGTTTCGGCAGCAGGGGCCCCCGCGTCCAGAACGACCGGGCCGGTGAAGTGGGCCGCATGCTCAACGTCAAGTATTTCGACCTCGACCGGATCTTCGGCACCGAAGGCGTGCAGATCGTCCACCTTTCCGGACTGATCGCCGCCCTCTCCCCCGACACCAGCCGCTTCTGCCT